>JAFPUE010000113.1 GCA_017395555.1 Ruminiclostridium sp.
CTCCTCCTGCTCCGGGCTGTACGTCCATCCGAGCGGAAGATCAGCGGGGCGGAACTCCTCGCTCTGTATCGCCGCAGTGGTGAGGAACTGATAGTTCATATGTGTAAAAGATTCGGGATCAGTCTGCCCCACTTCGGAGATGTAAAGCGCGTGTTTGTGCGCTTTGCACCGTTCCAGATACTGCGCCCACGTCAATCCGTTCTCGGCCATCCAGCCGAAGCCCTTGAACATACTTTTCGTGAGTATGATCGCTATATCCGAAGTCTTATGCGTTTCTCCCCATATATCCGTTATCTCCGTAACGCCGAACCCGTAGAGAAAAGATGCGAAGTTTACCTCATGCACCACGCCCTTGATATACGGCATACGTATCTGGAAAGACGTGTGTCTGTGCGCACCGCAGTAAAGATAATCTATGAAGTCAGCATATTTCGGCGATATCAAGCCTTCACCGTCGAATTCCGTTACGTCGAGATCGCCGACCTTTTCAATGCGCTCATACCTCCGCATAGGTCTGTTGCTCCCGTCGTCTTTGACGGTGATATAGTGAGCGTTGTGGACGGTCGTTATGGGATTGTCTATGACTATGACTTTCTTTTCGTCCCATATCCGTTTATCCTCTACACGGAATCCGTCCGTCATGATAAGTCCGTTGTAGGCGTAGAACTTTGAAAGCTGACATGCACCGATCTTCATCCCGAGCGTGATACGCTCTTTTACCGGCTCATAGAAATCTTCGCGTATGAAAGAAAGCCGGCTTTGTCTGCTCATACTCGCTGAACGTTCAAAAGCGACGTACCGGTAACCGCCGTTTCCGAAGTCGAGGGTTATTCCCTCGGGACGGAACATTGCTTTCGCTTTTTCGATCAGGTCTACATACCGTCTGTAGTTCCCTTTTCTGTCGAAAACGTTAGTGAAGTCGATATACACGAGTATATCCTTCAGATCGTCCATAACGCCGGCGGCATGAAATTCTCCGTTATGGAGGACGTCCATGATTTGATAAAACAGCGCGCAGTCGTCCTGCGTTTCGGGAGCCGAAAAAGCGATGCACTTCCGCGTCGCTTCTTCACGCAGATAATATCTGTATATACCTTCTTCGTCCTGTTTTGCGTTCCTCATAAGGGCCAATGCGGACAGTTCATATATTCTGTACCGTGTTTTCGTGATACTCACCCCGTTTCACGGGACAGTATACCACATAATCGTTACAAAATCAAGACTGAAAACATTTAGAATACTGCGCCCACCTTTTTCGTGAACCAAATCGGTTTTGAAAGGTGGGCGCAGTATTCAAAATTCGATTTTTGAGCGAAAGGAGGTTGGTTTTATGCTCAGAATCACCTCGAAGCAGGCGCGGACGGTCCGCCGTCTGGCGCGCGACCAGTGCTGCAACTGCGTTGACGGAAACTGTCTCTTACTCGATGACGGAGGCAGTCACCCCTGCGTACAGATGATCTCTTACTACGGTATCTACTGCAAATACTTTCTTCATGCGGTACTGCCGGCTGAGAAAAAACTGTACGAAAAGATCATCGAACAAAACGAATTGAGATCCAAAAAGGAGGAATGAAGAATGAAGGATTTCAAGAACAAGGTCATCATCGGTATCGACCACGGTTACGGAAATATCAAGACCGCTAACCACATTTTCAAAACCGGCGTTATGGAATATGACGCCGAGCCGCTGTTTACGAAGGATATGCTCGTTTACAACGGCAAGTACTACACCATTGGAGAAGGACACAAGGAGTTCAAGGCGGAAAAGCAGAGCGACGACGATTATTACGTTCTCACTCTCGCCGCTATCGCCATGGAACTCGATGACAACGATCTGACCGAAGCGGACGTTTTCATTGCGGCGGGGCTTCCGCTGACGTGGACAAGCGGGCAGAAAGCGGAGTTCGCGGAATATCTTACGAAGAACGAGAGAGTGACTTTTGTATTCCGTAAAGTCCGCTATCGCATCCGTATCGTCGGCGCGAAGATCTATCCGCAGGGCTACGCCGCCGTTGCGGAATTCGCTGCAAAGATGAAAGGCGTAAATATGGTCGCCGATATCGGAAACGGTACGATGAACACGCTGACGATCATAAACGGTGCGCCTCAGCAGGGTCGTATGTTTACCGAGAAATTCGGTACGCATCAGTGTACCCTCGCCGTAAGGGAGCAGTTTATGCGTCAGACCCGGCGCGAGATCGACGACGCGATCATTGAAGAAGTGCTCATCAACGGCAACGCGAATCTTTCGGACGACGATCTGAAGATCATCAAGGCGACCGCAACGGAATACGTGAACAACATCTTTCGCAGACTTCGTGAGCACGGATACGATGCAAAAAGCACGACGCTCTACGTTACCGGAGGCGGCGGGTGCCTTGCCAAAAACTTTTATGCCTATGACAAGAGCCGCGTATTCTTCGTTGACGACATCTGCGCCGCCGCCAAAGGGTATGAGCACATGGCTGAACTTCAGCTCGGAACGGGCGTCGGTATATGAAAAACAACTACCGTATCAACGTCCGGTTCGATTTAAGAAAAGAGCGTGAAAAAGAGGCGGCTGAATATCTTGCAAAGCTTTCTGAGCAAAGCAGCGGAACGCGAAACCGTTTTATCGTTGAAGCCGTTATTGAAGCTATCCGGCGCCAACAAAGCGGGACGGATGTTTCTCTTGAAGACATCCGCACTATGTTCCGGGAAGAATTACAGTCTGTTTCATTTGTGAATGCTCCGGTAAAAGAAGCTCCGCCGTTTCGAACGGAGCTTACCGAGGAGGAGAAGGCAGAAAATGACGCCGGTATTCTTTCCGCACTCGCCATGTTCGATTGAGCCAAAAACGGCGATTTTGGCTCAAATCTCATAGGCGGAGACAAAAATTGAGCCAAAGTGGCTCGCCATATGCGATGCACCCTATCGGAAATCTCAACATTCCTGCGGCTTCGCCGTTGTCGTGGTATGCGCCACGCAGGAACGGACGGAATAGCCCTGACGGGGTGTGTCGCACACCGTAGCAAGCAGGGAAAACGTACTGCACCGTTTTCCCGGGCGGAGAGGTTTCTCCGCTCTCAAGGGGACACCCCCTGACCCCCGTGCAGAATAATCTATGAAAAGAGGTAATCGTTATTAAAGGAAGACAACCCAAAGACCCAAGACCCACTATCACGTTCCGGCTCGACGAGTCGGAGAAGAAAAGGATCTTTCAGCTCGCCGAGAAATGCGGACTGTGCGTGACTGAGTATATGATCCTGCGCGGCACCGGTTATGATCCGGTAGTCGTTCCGTATGACGCGGTGTTCGCGCTGATCAAGCGGCTTGACGATCTGATCGACAAAGATATATCACCCGAAGTGAACAAAGAGGCGATGACGGTTTTGAAAGCCGTTACCGCCTCTTTGGTTTATCCTGCAAAGGAAGGAGGCGGTGTGCTATTGCCACCACAGGACTATGGCCTGTAAAAAACCGGCTGAAGGAAGTGATCGAATACGCCGAGAACCCCGACAAAACTACTGCAAAGGAATACCTTGACGAAGACCTGTATAACGCGATCCGCTACGTTGAAAACGACGATAAAACCGACAGACAGATATATGTTGACACGATCAACTGTTCCAAGCGTAACGCTTACGGTGAAATGGTCGCCGTACAGAAGCGATTCGGCAGTCGCGGAGAAATCGTCGCGTGGCACGGTTATCAAAGCTTCGTCACAGGAGAGGTTACGCCGGAAGAAGCGTTCGAGATCGGAAAGGAGACCGCGCGACGTATGTGGGGAGACAAATATCAGGTCGTCGTTACCGTACACCTGAATACGGATAATCTTCACTGCCACTTCGTCGTAAACCCGATCTCATTCAAAGACGGCAGCCGTTTTCAGAGCAAGATCTACAACCACCGCCGCTTGCGTGAAATCTCCGACGAGGTCTGCCGTGAGCGCGGCAAGTCCGTTTTGGAGAACAGCCGATTCTACAGAACAAAAAGCAAAGGTATGTACTGGGCTGAAAAGCACGGCGCCACGACCCACCGGGATATGCTCAAACGCGACGTCGAATACTGTCTGTCCGTATCATACACCAAAGAGACGTTTATCAAACAACTACGCGGTCTCGGCTATGAGATCGATATGACAAGAATGTCGGTAAAAGC
>JAFPUE010000114.1 GCA_017395555.1 Ruminiclostridium sp.
AGAGGAAGAAGCCAAGCGCAAGGCGGAAGAAGAAGCCAAGCGAAAAGCCGAAGAAGAAGCAAAACGCAAAGCCGAGGAAGAAGCGAAACGCAAGGCAGAGGAAGAAGCCAAGCGCAAGGCGGAAGAAGAAGCCAAGCGCAAGGCGGAAGAAGAAGCCAAGCGCAAGGCAGAGGAAGAAGCCAAGAAAAAAGCCGAAGCCGAAAAGAAGCAGAAGGAAGAAGAAAAACGCAAAGCCGAGCAGAAGGCCAAAGAGGAAGCCGAAAAGAAGG
This sequence comes from Ruminiclostridium sp., assembly GCA_017395555.1. GTDB lineage: Bacteria > Bacillota > Clostridia > Oscillospirales > Ruminococcaceae > Ruminiclostridium_E. The sequence continues at coordinate 270 of JAFPUE010000114.1, forward strand.
CTGCCGAGGAGAAGGCTGCTGCGGAGAAGGCTGCTGCGGAGAAGGCCGAAGCGGAGAAGGCCGAAGCCGGTGAAAAGCAGGAGCCGGCGGAAAGCCCGAAGCGAAAGAAGAAAAGAAGCAAAAAGCGTGATGCGGGTGAGGGCGCGGAGAGAGCCGCAGCTATCGTGCCGCTCGCAGAGGCTATCGGCATAGCCGGAGCGGCTGCCGCAAAGCCGGTAAACCTTCCCGAAGCGGAAGAAGAAAGCGACGATGAAGATACAGAGTCCGACGAAAAGGAGCTCGAAGCCGAGATCGCAGCGGCGGTAAAGGCGTTAATGGCGGAGAAATCCGAGCCGGAAAATGCCGCGAAAGCAGCGGAGGAGCTTGCGAAAAAAGCCGAAAAAGCGGAAAAGAACGCGAAAAAGCAGAAAAAGCGCAAGGAAAGCGAGACCGCTCCGATGAAGCCGATGCTCAGCATAGCGAACATCATCTATACCGCGGTGCTGTTCGGAGGTATGGCTGCGGCGTTCATATTCCTGCCGCGCACCGGTATTTCGGAGTCCGAGCAGCGTATGCTCGCGGCATTCCCGGAGTTTTCCTCGGATCAGCTCGCTTCCGGAAAATACACGGGCGGAATAACCGAATTTTTCAACGATAACGTCCCTTACAGAGAGGAAATCAAACGTGCTGCCCTGCAGGTGCGCAACCTGTTCGGCATCAGCTATAACAACGCGGAGATGATAGGTCCGGCGGTAGTCGTGACCGAGGAGCCGGAGGAGGAACCCGTTCTCGCGGAGACCGAGCCCCCGGTACGCACCGCTATCCCCGAAATGAGTGCCGCGATAACCGAGGAACCCGAGGCGGTGGAGACAGAAGTGCCTGTTGAGACATCCGCTCCCGTTGAGACGACAGTTCCCGTAACAACACCGGTGCAGACTACCACGGTGCAGCACCCCAACGAGATAGCCGAGGGCGTTATCACAAACGGTCAGGTAGTGACGAAGCTCGAAGACGGTCACTGGTGGGGAATATCACTGTACGGCGGCGGTGCCGGAACCAAGTACGCGGATGCTCTGAACCGCTTCAAGCAGGCTCTCGGAGACGACGTGAACGTATATAATATGGTTGTGCCGACATCGGGAGAATACTACCTGCCGGATATATACAGCGCCTACAACGCGAGCCACCGCAAGAGCATTGACAGCATAAACGAGAAGCTCGACGGCGTTATCCCCGTACCGGCGATAGACGCGCTCGCGGCTCATGTTTCGGAGAAGATCTATCTGCGCACCGATCATCACTGGCAGCCGCTCGGAGCCTACTACGCGGCCAAGTGCTTCGCGGAGACGGCGGGAGTGCCTTTTGCGGATATCTCGACGATGCAGAAGGTAGATATCGAGGGCTATATGGGTACCATGTCCGGCTTCACGAAGAGCGCGAACCTTATCGGTGACCCGGAGACATTCACATACTACAAGCCGTCGAACAATTACACGACATATTACTATAATACGGCGTATAAATTTGATTACAGCCTGCCGTTCTTTGTGGCAATGCCCGTTTCGAGCTCCTACTCGATGTTTATGGGCGGCGACAAGAAGATAGTGCGCGTATCCACGGACGCAGGCACGGGAAGAAAGCTCGTTGTGTTCAAGGACAGCTACGGCAACGCGGAGATACCGTTCTACTTCGGCTCGTTCGATGAGATTTATGTCTGCGATATGCGCTATTTTGACCTGAACGCGATAGACTTCATAAAGTTCACCGGAGCCACCGATGTACTGTTTACGATGTGTACTTTCTCGGCAGTCGGACCTAACGCGAACGGACTTGATATCGCGCTAAGCAATCCTTCCACCGTAATAACCGAAAGTGCTGTCGGTTAATTTGAGAATAAGCTATGAAAAAATATAATGCAGCTCTGCTGGCGGCGCTCGTGCTCATATCCGCTTCGTGCAGCGATATAAGCAAGCCGTCTGTGGAAGCGTACACCGTGCGGGAAGCAAACGGCTCCGGTACCGGAAAGCCTGTCGTGACCACCACGGTCTATTCCGACGACGAAGGCGGGCTGAATATAATTGCGAAGCCGGACGGTGCGGGATTTGAGACTACCGGTCCGGAGAATACGGAGAAGCCGCGTACCACAACGACGCGCCGGACAAGCAAGGAGACCACGTTCCCGAAGCAGACGACGGAGCCGGAGGAGATATTCCCTGTTGAGGACACGAGCACGGCGGAAACGACTGCCGTGCCGGAAACATCGCAGACGACAACAACCACGACAACCACAACGGCGGCGGTGACAACTGCCGCACCGGAGACGACGGCAGAGACCACGACTTTCCCCGTACAGACGGGAGCTTCGACGACTGCCGCTGCGGCGGAAAAGACATACAACGTCATAGGGCAGAACAATATTCTCGTATCCTATCAGGACGGGCATTACCGCGGGCTCATGGGCTGCTTCGGCACCTACGGGCTGTGCGATATGTGGGCGGAGGCGGTCAACACTTTCGCCAAGAAGCTGCCCGATGTGAAGGTGTACAGCATGGCTGTGCCGATACCGAGCGAGTTCTACACGCCGCAGAGCTTCTGGAACAGCGGCTTCACCGTGAGCCAGTACAACAAGGTGCTGCGCATAAGGGAGGGGCTGTCGGGAGTTACCGACGTTGACGCGTATTCGGCGCTTGCCGAGCACACGGACGAGTATATTTACTCGCGGACGGATCATCACTGGACGCCGCTCGGCGCTTACTATGCTGCGCAGAAATTCGCGGAAGCGGCGGGAGTTGACTTCCCGGAGCTTGACAAGTACACGCCCGTTTCGCGGAGCGGCTATGTCGGCTCGATGTACACCTACTCGAAGGATGTGCATTTATACAATGACGCGGAGACGTTCACGATGTATCTGTCTCCGAATGTTGACAGGATAAGCACGACGTATTACAACACGGCGTTTCGCGGAGGCTACGCGGGCGACTTGTTCGTAACGAGGAATGCGTCCGCGTTCTACTGCTCTTTCATTGGCTCGGATGACCGCATAACGCACGTCAAAACGGATGTCGGAAACGGCAGAACGCTGGTGGTTTTCAAGCAGAGCTACGGAAACGCGCTGATACCGTTCTTAACGTCGGGATTTGAGGATATTTATGTGTGCGATATGCGCTATTTTGACCTCAACGGCGTGCAGTTCTGCAAGGACGTAGGCGCTACCGATCTGCTGTTCGCCGACTGCGTGATGATAGCCGCAGGCAACGGCGGCAAGTACCTCAACCTGCTGCTGAATAAGTGAGAGACCGGGCTTGAGAGATTTTCAAGATTCTCAAGATTTTCAAGAGGGGGCTCTGCTTCGGCTGCTTTTATGCGCGCATCGTGCGCGCCTTTGGCAGCCTGCTTACGGCATCGTGCCGCGACCCCCAACCCCCCGCCAACCCCCTTTAAAAAAGGGGGCTGGACACCCTAAATCAATCCCGTAACACGGAGATCAGGCAGTCTTGCTGCCGATACAAGCGAGGATAAAAACGGAATGACAGGAGGCAAATATGGACAGAATATTTGAATACCCTTACGACACCTCGGAGATAATGAGAATGCAGAAGCGCTTCAAGCGCGAGCTGCTGGAGGACGGCACAGCCCGTGTGAAAAAACGTATAGCGATACTCGGCGGCTCTACCGTTGACGCGGTGCGTGATGTGCTGGAGTTTTTCCTGCTGCACCACGGCATAGAGCCGGAATTTATAACGAGCGAATACGGACAGTACCGCAATGAGGCGCTTTTCCCGTCGGAGGAATTCCTCGCATTCAAGCCGGACGTGATCTATATCCATACCACCTACCGCAATATCGACACCTTCCCGGAGGTAAAGGATAAGGATCCCGCCGACACCGGGAAAAAGCTCGACGCGGTATTTGAACAGTTCCGTGAGATATGGGAGAGCTTAAAGGAGAAATTCGGCTGCCCCGTTATACAGAACAACTTCGAGCTGCCGCCGTTCAGACTTCTCGGCAACAGCGACTGCACCGATACCCGCGGCCGCGTGAGATTCGTCAACGCACTGAATATGCGCTTCGCCGACTATGCTGCAGCTCATACCGATCTGTATATCAGCGATATCAACTACGTTTCGTCCTGCTACGGTCTCGACAAATGGCACGACGGCACACAGTGGCATATGTACAAGTATGCGTTCCCCATGGATGCCGTACCGTATATCGCCGCCAATATCGCCGCGATAATAAAGGCTCTGTTCGGACGGAACAAGAAGGTTCTCGCGCTCGATCTCGACAACACGCTCTGGGGCGGAGTTGTGGGTGACGACGGAGTTGAGGGTATAAAGATAGGTAAGGACCTCCCGAGCGGACAGGTATATTCGGAGTTCCAGGAGTATGTGAAGCTCCAGAAGGATATCGGAACACTGCTCACGGTATGCTCGAAGAACGACGAGGAAAACGCCTACGCCGGACTCAACCACCCGGACTGCACTCTCACCACGGACGATTTCGTTGTGATAAAAGCAAACTGGGACAACAAGGACGAGAATATACTGCGCACGTCGGAAATGCTCAACCTCACGCCGGACAGCTTCGTGTTCGTCGATGACAACCCGGCAGAAAGACAGATAGTGAGCGACAGGATACCCGGTATCGCCGTACCGGAAATGGACGGCGCGGAGAACTATATCCGCATACTTGACCGCAACAGGTATTTCGAGGTAACGGCGCTGTCCGACGAGGATATGAAGCGCAGCGATATGTACAAGGTTGAGGCGCAGAGAGCGGAGATCCGCACAGCCGCAGCGGACTACGGAGAGTATCTTGACAGGCTGGAAATGAAGGCGGATATCCGTCCGTTCGAGCCGATGTATATAGCGCGTATCGCACAGCTTACCAACAAGAGCAACCAGTTCAACGTCACCACCAAGCGCTATACCGAGGGTGATGTTGCGAACATGAGCCGCGATCCGTCCTGCATAACCCTGTACGGCAGGCTTTCGGACAGGTTCGGCGATAACGGCATTGTTTCCGTTGTTATCGGAAAGATAAAAGAAACCGAGCTGCACATAGACCTGTGGCTTATGAGCTGCCGCGTCCTGAAACGCGATATGGAATACGCAATGCTCGATACCCTTGTGAAAAAAGCGGCGGAAAAGGGAATTGATACCATTTACGGGTACTATTATCCGACAGCGAAGAATTCAATGGTGAAGGAGCTGTTCGACAGATTTGGTTTCAGGAAGCAGTCGGAAGACGAAGCCGGAAACACCGTATGGAAGCTGAAAGTCAAGGGCTATAAGGATAAGAATACGCATATTTCCGTTTCGTGTGAATAATATTTACAGACAGATATTGTCCTTTACCCCGCGGAAACCGGGGTAAAGGACAGAATTTTTCTCAAAAAACCTTGTTTTTTTAATAAAATGTTAAAAAACTATTGAAATTTAAAAAAGAGTGTGTTATAATGGAAACGTTGACAGGCAGAAATGCTAACTGTCGAAACGTTTTTTAAAACATGGAGGAAAATCTTATGAAGAAGAGCAGAATCGCTGCCGTAGTTTCGGCAGCAGTAGTATCGGCAGCTGCACTCGCAGTTTCCGCAGGCGCTTACAACGCTTACATCGGTTTCCAGACAACTCCCTACAGCTTCAGAAATGACTGGACAGAAGCTAACTACGGTAAGGCAACCAAGTATTTCGACAAGTTCATCGTATGGGGCAACAACGATGAGACTTACTTCCCCCAGTATGAGGACGAGTTCGATTACGATATCGCAGGTTACGTTCTCCCCGCTACTTACACAGACGTAACTATCGATGCTGACGGCACATACACAGTTAAGGCAGAAGACCTCGACTGGTCCGCTGACGGTTCCAACGACTTCAACCTTATCTTCGTTTCCACAGATATCCCGAACGACGGTACAGTTACCTGCACAAACGCTAAGGTTATCGTTGACGGCACAGTTGCAAAGGAATACGACAACCCCATATGCGATACAACAAACGCTAACTTCAACGTAACACTCTGCAACATCTGGAACGCTGACATCGGCGGATACGGCGGAGCATTCCCGACCAAGTCCCTCGCTATCGAGTTCACAGTAACAGGTCTCGGCGGCGCAGCAGCTGAAGAAGCAGCTCCCGCAGAAGAAACAGCAGCTCCCGCAGCTGAAGAAGCAGCTCCCGCAGCAGGTGATGTAGCAGCTGCTACAGATTCCACAAAGGGCTCGCCTAACACAGGTATCGAGGACGTTGCAGTTGTTGCAGGTCTCGCAGTGCTCGCAGGCGCAGGCATCGCTCTTACAAGAAAGAGAAAGTAAGCTCTGACGTGTAACCGCGTTGTAACATATTGAACAAAAAAGACAAATCCGCAATTTATTTTTGTGTAAATTGCGGATTGTTTTATTTTGAGTTAGGTTGTATAATATTTGTGTAAATCTGTTTGTGTAACGTTTACACGGACAAACGATATTCAATGGAGGAACCAAAAATGAAATTGAGAAACATAATGGCCGGATTCGCAGCTTCCGCAGTTGCGTTTTCAGCTCTCGCAGTAGCAGCTTCCGCAGCTGACGCTACCGGCACTCCCGGTACCGCAGGTATCGCATTCGCAGACGGCAACTGGACCTGCCAGTACTGGCTCGACGGCAATGAGTATGCTACAAAGGAAAACACAGTTCTTATCACCGGTGACGGTCAGTACACAGTTTCTGTTGAAGCTTATACAACATTCACCGATGAGGAAACAGGCGACGATGTAACACAGCCCGGCGCAAGCAATATCGCTTTCGCAGCTGTACAGGTAGTTGAGGGTGAGACCCTCTTCCCCGGTATGGTTATCACTATCGACAGCGTTAAGTTCGACGGCAAGGAAGTTACCCTCAACGGTACTCCTTACACATCTTCCGACGAACAGATCACAACAAGAGTCAACCTCTACAACGAGTGGGTACCCGCTCCTCCGGATGATGCAAGAACAGTTGACGGTCTCGCAGCAGACGCTACTCCTACAGCTATGTCCAACTCCGTAGGCGACTGGAACACAATGGAAGTTACATTCACAGTTTCCGGCACAGCAGGTGCAGCAGACGCAGCAGCTCCCGTTGAGGAGACAGCAGCTCCCGCAGCTGAAGAGGCAGCTCCCGCAGCAGAAGAAGCAGCTCCCGCTCCCGCAACAGGTGATGTTGCGGCAGCAACAGTATCCACAAAGGGCTCGCCCGAGACAGGTATCGAGGACGTTGCAGTTGTTGCAGGTCTTGCAGTTGTAGCAGCAGGCGCTATCGCAGTTGCTAAGAAGAGAAAGTAAGTTTTTTCAAAACAGCATAATAAAAAAGCTCCGTTTGGAAGGTTTCTTTTATGCGCGCATCGTGCGCGCTTCGGGAAACCTTCTTTACTACGTCATGTAGTTATACGGAGCTTTTTTGCTGATATGAGGTGGCAGGAATGATATATACCGTAACGTTCAACCCGGCTGTCGATTATGTGATGCATGCCCGGGAAATGCGCACGGGCGCGGTGAACCGCTCGTCCCGTGAGGAGATATATTTCGGCGGCAAGGGCATAAACGTCTCTGTCGTACTCCGGGAGCTCGGCATAAAGTCGCGGGCGCTCGGATTTACCGCGGGATTTACCGGCGCGGCGATAGAGCATGGGCTTGCCGATATGGGTATAGACTGCGATTTTATCCGGCTCCCGGAAGGCTTCTCGCGCATAAATGTCAAGATCAAGGCGCAGGACGAGACCGATCTCAACGGGCAGGGTCCCGATATTGACGATGCGTCACTTGACCGGCTTTTCGACAAGCTCGGCAGCCTTACCGCGGGCGATACGCTCGTTCTTGCAGGAAGCGTCCCGAAAAGCCTGCCCTCAGATATTTATGAGCGGATACTGCGGCAACTCGACGGGAAGGGCGTGCGGGCAGTCGTTGACGCGTCGGGAAGCCTGCTGCTCAATGTGCTGAAATACAAGCCGTTTCTTATAAAGCCGAACAGCGACGAGCTCGCGGAAATATTTGACGCGGACATAAAGGATATTGTTGATGTCGAGATGTATGCCCGCCGGCTCAAAGATATGGGTGCGGTGAATGTTCTGGTCTCTATGGCGGGAGACGGCGCTTTGCTTATAAACGAGCACGGTGCGGCACTCCGGTGCGGGGCGTGCAGAGGCACGGTGCGTAATTCCGTCGGCGCGGGGGATTCAATGGTTGCAGGATTTATCGCGGGCTGTGAACGCGGGGATTACGAATACGCGCTGCGTCTCGGAACCGCGGCGGGAGGAGCTACCGCATTCTCGGACGGGCTCGCTTCCCGTGAGCTGATAGACGAGCTTATGAAGCAGTCGGAAGCGCGGTAAGGAGGTACGGAACGTGGATATATTGGAAGCAATTGAAAGCAGGAGAAGCTATCGCGGGAAATACAAGCCGGAACCCGTGCCGCGCGCAGACCTTGAAAGAATAATGCGTGCCGGGCTTGCGGCTCCGTCCGGCTGCAACAAACAGACGGTGAGCCTTGTTGCGGTAGATGACCCGGAGGTCATGAAAAGGCTGCTGGGTGTTATTGACCCGCCTGTTGCGCAGACCGCCCCCGCTGCGATATGCGTCCTGTCCCGGCACATAAACGCGTACCGTGACAAGTGCTTCGCGGTGCAGGACTACTCCGCGGCGATCGAGAATATGCTGCTTGCCGTGACCGCGCTCGGATACCGGAGCTGCTGGTACGAGGGGCATATCACCGACGACGACAGGCTTTGCGACAAAATGGCGGAGATCCTGAATGTGCCGGAGGGCTATGAGCTTGTGTGCTTCCTGCCGATAGGCGTACCGGCGGACGGCGATACGCAGCCGAAGAAGCTGCCGTTTGAAGAACGCGCGTGGTTTAACCCACGTTAGTATTGATTATGCTTATTATGACATTTCCCCGCCGAACGCGGGGAAATGTCTTTTATAGTGTATTACGCGGCTGCTTTATTGTGCATTAATACTATTGACAAGCCCGAGTAAATGAGGTATAATGTACTTTAGCGCAAAAATGCGTCGATACAAAAAAGCGGCGCAACTTTAAAGGAGAATATGTCATGCCTCTTATCATCACTATACTTGTGCTGTACATCGCAGTCGCAGTCGGCATAGGTATCTACTGCAACAGAAAGGCGAATACAGTCAACGAGTACGTCCTCGGCGGACGCTCGGTAGGTCCGTGGATCACGGCTTTCGCGTACGGAACAAGCTACTTCTCCGCGGTCATCTTCGTTGGCTACGCGGGAAAATTCGGCTGGAATTTCGGCATTTCGTCCACATGGGTAGGTATAGGCAACTGCCTTATCGGCTCGCTCATGGCATGGGCGATAATGGGCAGACGCACACGCGTTATGTCAAAGCACCTCGAAAGTGCGACAATGCCGGAATTCTTCGAGAAGCGTTATCTCAGCAAGACGCTCAAGGTAGTTGCGGCGATAATCGTATTCATCTTCCTTATCCCGTACACAGCTTCCGTTTACAACGGACTTTCGAGACTGTTTGAAATGGTATTCAGCATCGACTACTCGATCTGCGTTATAGCTATGGCGGTAGTCACCGCGGTCTATGTAATTCTCGGCGGATATAAAGCCACCGCTTACAACGACTTCGTACAGGGTATAATAATGCTGATCGGTATTGCCGCGATAGTTATTGCGACGCTCGGCAGCAAGGGCGGCTTCTATGAGGCTATAAAGCAGATGTCGGAGCAGACGGGCGGAAACGGTCCTCTTGCAAATTCGCAGGGTGCTTTCGCGAGCTTCTTCGGTCCCGATCCCATAAACCTGCTCGGCGTTATCATACTCACCTCGCTCGGTACATGGGGACTTCCGCAGATGGTCACCAAGTTCTACACGATAAAGGACGAGCGTTCGATCAAATCCGGAACGGTAGTTTCCACGGTATTCGCGCTTGTTATAGCGGGCGGCTGCTACTTCCTCGGCGGCTTCGGACGTATCTTTGTTGAGGCTGACGCGAACGGTGCTCCTGTCGGCGGCTTTGACGGAATCATCCCCAAGATGCTCGAAACACTGCCCGATCTGCTTATCGGTATAGTTGTCGTACTCGTTCTTTCCGCTTCGATGTCAACACTCTCGTCACTCGTACTTACATCGAGCTCGTCGATAACTCTTGACCTTATCAAGCCGATGATGAAGGGCAAGCTCGACGAAAAGAAGCAGCTTATCGTGCTCCGCGCGTTTGTTGCTGTATTCCTCGTAGTATCGGTAGTTATCGCGCTCAACAAGAATGCGCTTATCTCCGATCTTATGGGTTATTCGTGGGGAGCTCTCGCGGGTGCGTTCCTTGCACCGTTCCTCTACGGTCTGCTCTGGAAGAAGACCACAAAAGCCAGCGTATGGGTGAGCTTCATATTCGGTATAGGTCTTGTAATACTGCACTATGTTCTCGCCTCAATGGGTATGCTTTCGGGAACATTCCTCGGCTTCACGGTAGCGTCTCCCGTAAACCTCGGCGCGTTCACAATGGTAGGTTCGCTTATCCTCGTGCCGATAGTATCGCTTATTACGCCGAAGATGAAGAAGGCGGATATAGACAAGATATTCAGCTGCTACGACAAGCGTGTCGTTGTACATCAGCGTGAGGCTATCACGGCCGGCAGCGAGGCAGTTGCTTATGCTGACGGCGATGCCGAAGCGTCAGCACCCGTGAAAGCATCTTCCGGCAATCCCTCAAACGGCGGAAAGAAGAAAAAGAAGAAGAAAAAATAAGAGATGCTGAACGTAAGTCTCTGCTATGCCTGCTGCCTTCGGCTGATGGGGCTCTGCCCCAAGCCCCGCTGGCCGCGCCGCGCCAGACCAGGCCAAGGTTTCACCTTGGATCCAAGGACGCGTTTTCAGAAGAGACTTTTAAGAGATTTCAGAGAAGGGGCTCTGCCCCTGTGACCCCGCCAGCCCCCTTTAAAAAAGGGTGCTGGACACCCTAAATTAATGCAGTATTTCAGAGCGTACAGCTGTGGGCGAGCGCAGACTGAAATGCAGTGGGGTTGGCAAAGACTCAATGCGGAAATAGCAGAGTGAGTATAGATATTCACGGCTCTGCTTCGCAATAACAGAATAGAAAACGGAGGAAATGTAATGTTTTTTGACAAAGATGCCGAAACAATGGCAAGAAGCGAGATCGAGAAGATACAGCTCGAAAAGCTGAAAAAAGCGGCAGTTTACTGCTACGAGAATGTTAAGCTCTATAAGGATAAGTTCGATAAAGCAGGCTTTGACCCGACAAAAATAAAGACCCTGAGCGACATAAAATATATCCCGTTCACCACAAAAGAGGATTTCCGCGATAATTACCCGTTCGGAATGTTCGCTGTGCCTATGCGTGATATCGTGCGCATACACGCCTCCTCCGGCACCACCGGAAAACCCACCGTTGTCGGCTACACCAAGAATGACCTCGATATGTGGAGCGACTGCATGGCGCGTATAATCTGCGCGGCAGGCGCAACTCCCGACGATATCGTCCAGATATGCTTCGGCTACGGACTTTTCACCGGCGCTCTCGGACTTCACTACGGTCTTGAAAAGCTGGGCGCGGCGGTAATCCCGAGCTCGTCCGGCAACACCGAAAAGACAGTTATGATGATGCGTGACTTCGGCACGACGGCTCTCGTTTCCACACCGTCCTACGCTCTGCGCATAGGCGAGGTCATGGAAGAAGTCGGAATCAAGCCCGAGGAGATCAAGCTGCGTCTCGGACTTCTCGGCTCGGAGGGCTGCACACCCGAGATGAGAGATCAGATCGAAAGCAAGCTGCATATGTTCGTTACCGATAACTACGGCATGAGCGAGCTTATGGGACCGGGCGTTTCGGGCGAATGCACCGAGCGCTGCGGTATGCACTTCAACGAGGATCACTTCCTGCCCGAGATCATTGATCCCGCTACCGGCGAAAATCTCCCCGAGGGACAGAGCGGCGAGCTTGTTGTCACAACGCTCGACAAGGAAGGTCTGCCTGTACTCAGATACAAGACCCACGACATAACCTCGATAACCTACGAGAAGTGCAAGTGCGGAAGAACGCACGCGCGCATGATGAAGCCTACGGGACGCACCGACGATATGCTTAAGATACGCGGCGTAAATGTGTTCCCGTCGCAGATAGAGAGCGTGCTTATGGTAGTTCCCGAGATCGCGCCGCATTATCAGCTCGTTGTGGGACGCGAGGGCTCTGCGGACAACCTTGAGGTAAGGGTAGAGCTTACCGACGCGTCGCTGCTCACGGATTACAGAAACGTTGAGGCGCTGCGCAACCGTATCCACCACGATCTTAAGACAGTTCTCGGTATCAGCACGAAGGTATCTCTCGTAGAGCCGAAGTCTATCGAGCGCACGGCGGGCAAGGCAAAGCGCGTTATCGACAACCGCCCGAAGGAGACCGCGACATTCTCGGTTGAGAAGTGAGCGGGGAACGGAGGAAATATGGACAATATCTACAAGCGTCTTACGCAGGTTTTCAGAGACTATTTTGACGACGACAGCATAGAGATCGACGAGGACACCACCGCCGACGATATCGACGACTGGGACAGCCTCAGCCACATCACGCTCATGTCCGCGATAGAGGACGAGTTCGGTGTTAAGTTCACTATGGGTGAGGTCTCCGGAATGGAGAATGTCGGCGAAATGGCGGAGATAATCAAGGCACGCGGCACAAAACTTGGATAAATCCACGGTTGACAAATACGCGGGAATGTAATATAATAAATAAGTAAACGACGGCGTTTCGGTATGGGATAACTATGCCGAAACGCCGTTTTTATTAATTGATAATTGACAATTTTGGTGCGAAACTTTCGGTCAGTCCCTCTGTCACCTAAAGGTGACACCTCCCCGCTAAACCGGGGAGACCACCTGCGGCGTGTTATCTGAATCGTGACGAGATTCGCACATTTGTCAAAATAATATGTATAGGTTTAGGATCAAACCCTTTTTAAAGGGTTTGCGTGGTAAGAGCGCGAGAGAGGGTCGGAACCCTCTCTCGTCCGCGCAAGCGGTGATATACCGGAGGTAACTGATATGGAAGATAAGATCGATGTGTCGAGATTGTTCGGACAGGACGTTTTCGACGAGTCAACCATGCGGCAGAGACTGCCGAAGGAAGTATTCAAGAAGCTGAAAGCTACCATGAATTCAAATAAGGAGCTTGACAGCTCTATTGCGGAGAGCGTTGCCGCGGCTATGAAGGACTGGGCGGTAGAGAAGGGCGCTACGCACTACACTCACTGGTTCCAGCCCATGACCAATATAACCGCCGAGAAGCACGACAGCTTTATTGCTCCCACGGGCGACGGCACTGTCATAATGGAGTTCTCCGGAAAGGAGCTCGTAAAGGGCGAACCGGATGCTTCCTCGTTCCCGTCGGGCGGAATACGCGCAACATTTGAAGCCCGCGGCTATACCGCGTGGGATCCCACTTCCTGCGCCTTCATAAAGGACGGCACACTCTATATACCCACCGCCTTCTGCTCCTACACGGGCGAGGCGCTCGATAAGAAAACACCGCTTCTGCGTTCAATGGACGCGCTTTCCGATCAGGCGATGAGGATACTCCGTCTTTTCGGCAATACCTCGTCCAAACGTGTTGTCGCTACCGTCGGAGCGGAGCAGGAATACTTCCTTATCGACAAATCCGTCTATGAGAAGCGCAAGGACCTTATTTACACCGGCAGAACGCTGTTCGGCGCACCGCCGCTGAAAGGTCAGGAAATGGACGATCACTATTTCGGCGCGCTTAACAGCAGAGTACACACATATATGCGTGACCTTGACGACGCGCTGTGGAGACTCGGCGTTATGTCCAAGACCGAGCACAATGAGGTTGCGCCGGGTCAGCACGAAATGGCACCGATATTCTCCAGCGCAAATGCGGCCGCCGATCAGAACCAGCTCACAATGGAGGTAATGCAGAAGACCGCTCTGCGTCACGGAATGGTGTGTCTGCTGCATGAAAAGCCGTTCGACGGAGTAAACGGCTCAGGCAAGCACGACAACTGGGCGCTTTCTACCGACGACGGACAGAACCTGCTCAATCCCGGCAAGTCGCCTATGGAGAATGTGCAGTTCCTTACCTTCCTCGCGGCTGTAATAAAGAGCGTGGACGAATACCCCGAGCTGCTGCGCCTTTCCGTCGCGACAGCCGGCAACGATCACCGTCTCGGCGGCAATGAGGCACCTCCCGCAGTCGTGTCGGTATTCCTCGGTGAGGAGCTTGACGCGGTAGTCGAAGCGATAATCAGCGGCGGTACCGTTCCCAAAAAGAGCACGGACTTCGATCTCGGCGTTCTCGCGCTCCCGCATTTCAAGAAGGATTCCACCGATCGCAACAGGACTTCTCCGTTCGCGTTCACCGGAAACAAGTTCGAGTTCAGAATGGTAGGTTCGTCGCAGAACGTCGCTACCGCGAATATCATACTCAACACTATCGTTGCCGAGGAGCTCAGACAGTTTGCCGACGAGCTGGAGTTTGCCTCTGCGGAGGGCGGGGAAGCGTTCAACCGCGACGCTTTCGAGAAGGCGCTTCATGACCTGCTTGTCCGCACATTCAGAGAGCACAAGCGCATAATCTTCAACGGCAACGCCTATGACGAGGCGTGGCTTAAAGAAGCAGAGAGACGCGGACTGCCGAATCTCGTTTCCTCCGTGGACGCTATCCCGCATTTCGAGGACGAGAAGAGCATAAAGGTCTTCACCTCGCATAAGGTGTTCAGCGAGCGTGAGATACACGCGAGAACCGAGATACTGCTCGAAAACTATTACAAGACCATAAACATCGAAGCCCACACAGTGACGGATATGGTAATGCACCAGTACGCTCCGGCGGTAATGGAGTTTGCGAAATTCCTGTGCGATACGGCAGTTTCCAAAAAGAGCATCGGGCTTGACGCTTCCGTTGAAATACAGGCGGCGGAGAAGGTCAACACTCTTGAAGCGGCTATGGTAAAGGGCTGCGGAGAGCTGAATGAGCTGCTCGGTCAGACCTCGTCCTTCTCGGACGCGAAGGAGACCGCGGTGTTCTTCCATGACAAGGTGCTCGCGAAAATGAACGAGATACGTTCAGTCGTAGATGAGCTTGAAGCGGTTGTCGGAGACGATTTCTGGCCTGTGCCGACATACGGCGATATACTGTTCAGCGTAAAGTGATTCGGAGGTATAAAAATGTCTGTTTTTTGTTCAAAATGCGGAGCCGCTCTTGAAGACGGCACAAAATTCTGCACCAACTGCGGTGCGACGATAGAGAGCCCTGTGGTAGTTGAGCCTGTTCAGCAGTCTTATCAGCAGCAGTCCTACCAGCAGCCTTATCAACAGCCCTACCAGCAACCCTATCAGCAGCCCATGCAGCAACCGATGCAGCAGCAGTACCAATATAATAACTACGGTTCGCCTGCGCCTGTCGAGCATAAGAGCTCCGCGATAGCGATATGCGCGTTCATTTTCTCGTTTATCATTGCGCCTGTCGGGCTTATTCTCGGCATAGTCGGGCTTGTGAAGAAAAATGCCGGTACAAAGGGACTGTCGATAGCGGCGGTTATAATAGGCGCGATAGGAACGCTGATATCGCTTTTATTTGCGTCGATACTTGTTCCGTCAATGCTCGGGTATATCAACAAGAGCAAGGCTGCGAAAGGCAATACCGGCTCACAAAGCATGAGCAGCAGTTTCGCGGCGGTTCTTACTGAAGCCGACGAGGGCAGATACGGTGCGGATAATGGCAGTTTAGAAATCACTTTAAATGACAATGTATGGACTGTCAATATCGCATAATGGCAACTTACATGGCGGTATAATTCAAACATAATAATAAGGCAATACCGCACAAATAGACGCACGCATCTTGCTTGCATATTATTCCGTCATCTTGACCAAATTTTCCTTGACTTGCGCCAGCAAGCCTGCGTCAAATTTAGCCAATCTGACGAAAAATCTGACTGCGCAATCTCCGTACGCTCTTTGTGCGGTATAGCCATAACAGCTTGCTATTAATTTGATAGCAAGCTGTTTTGTTGTATTCAGCAATGGAGTCTTAACCAATCTCACTGCGTTTCTATGAGAGCAGCCCATAGATGTATCTTTGAAATACAGCAGTCGCCTACGCCGGCTTCGGCGCTAATTCATGTACTCGCCGTTGTATTCAAGCAGGGTGACGGAGGTGACACCGTCGATGCCTTTGAAGCGGGAGAGGTTTGAAGTGTCGTTGTTTTTGACCTTTATCTCTATCGTGAGCTCGTTGTTTTCGCCGGTCTTGGATTTGTTTTTAAGACGGTACTTCATTGCTCCGAGCACGGCGTTTACGTTGTCCTCGGCAGCGTCGGTGTAATGCACGATAAGCAGGTAGTTGCGCTTTGTCTTTTTGAGCATCGAGAACACTATGTAAATGACCGCTATCAGCACAGTGCCGAGAATAGCGACGAAATACAGTCCCGCACCTGCGGTTATGCCCGCGGCTATTGACCAGAACAGAAAGCCTATATCAAGCGGGTCTTTTATTGCCGAACGGAAACGCACGATAGACAGCGCGCCTACCATACCGAGCGAGAGGACTACGTTCGAGCTTATAGTCATTATGATAAATCCGGTTATCGAGGTTATCATCACGAGCAGGATATTGAAATTATCGCTGTACACGACTCCGCGGTAGCAGAAGCGATACACGAGATATATTATAACTCCGCATAAAAGCGAGGACAGCATAGCCGCGATTATCGTGGCGGGCGTGAGCGCCGAAAAATTCAGATCGTCGCCGAAAAGCGCGACAGTATCGTCGATTATGCTCATTAGCTTTGGTGCCATTTGTTTTCCTCCGATAGTCAGTAAATTGCGTGCAGACGGTCACTGCATATTATGTATTTCGAGACGGACTCCTGTGCGGCGGATATCCCCGTAAGCACCTGCATGATGTATTCGGGGATATAGCTGTCGTACTTGACCTCAAGCACGAGATCGTTGTCCTGCATGACAGACTCGTAAACGTTTCCTCTGTCGAAGATATCGAACCCGCTGACACAGGCGGATATCTTCATATCAAACGTTATCCGCACATTCCCGGCTCTGCATACATACGGCTCGCGTATGTAGTCAACTATCACCGCCGGCGACAGGTGCGCGGCACTGTGGGACGCGAACATATCCCCGCCGGACGTGTCCGCGTATTTTTCGTCGGCGAGGAACGAGAAATCGCCGTCAAGGAGACTGCGGTACTGCGCTTCGGTAAGCGGTATGCTTTTCTTGTAGCCCACATTGTCGTTCTTTATCTTTTCTTCGAGATGTATCACGTCCGGCGAAAGATCGTAGGCGCGTATGCGGTATTTCTTGCGGTTTAGCGCGCCGTTCACCTTGTCCTTGTACGCCGTCCCGTAAATATCGTCGAAATACAGGCTCGTGACGCGGTACATCCCGCCGCTCGTGTGGCTGTCCGGCTGCATTATCGCCCGAAGCCGCTGCCGCAGTATATGATACGTCCCGCCGTTTATGCGGTACTTTATCTCGTGTCTGTATTTTATCTCATTCATCTGTACCGCCCGTCTGTGCAGCTATCATTTCCGTTATTTCCTCTATGTGCCTGTTAAGGCAGTCTATCCGTATATCGGCGTACCTTTCGTACAGCGGTCTTCGCTCCGCGAAGATCTCTTCGACTGTCATACCCTTTGCCGCGGCTATACCGCGCGTGCGGATATTGCTCAGCCGCCTTTTCAGCTCGTCGCACGGAACGTCGAGATATACGCATATTCCCGTCTGTTTCAGGAATCTCATTCCGCGCTCGCAGAATACCGCACTGCCGCCGGTGGCTATCACCATTCCTTTGGTCTCGGTCACGGACAGGAGCGCTTCCTCCTCCATTTCCTCAAACCGTTTCAGCCCGTACCGCTCGATCAGCTTGTGCAGTACATCGTGGTTCTGGTGCTGTATTATAAGATCGGTATCAACAAACTGCATACCGAGAGTTTTTGCGAGGACAACGCCGACGGTGCTCTTGCCGCAGCCGGGCATTCCTACGAGTATGATGTTTTTCAAGTGTATTTCTTCTTCCTTTGTTACTCTGTCTGTTCTTCGCCGAACAGGACGAGCGGTGAGCCGCCCTGCACATTAAGTACGGTCCCTTCGTTGTAATATCTGACGCTGCCGTCTGTGTCCGCGATAGTATCCGATATGACAATATTGCCGTTGAAATCGACGTTGTGGGTATAGCCGTCGTTATAAAGTGCTTTGTCAAACATGGTGTACTGTCCGGTCTCGGCGTCGATAAACCGCAGCTTTATGTATTTTTCTGCCTTGAACGGCAGATGATCTTCTTCGACTATGGGGCTTATCAGATAGAGATACCCGTTTTCGTCTATGCTTTCGTTTGCAAACTCATAAGTCCCGTTACGAACCATAATGCCCGAGACAAGCTCGGCAGCTTTTGTGTCCACGCGAATATAAGGAATATATGCCCCTTGGAGACACAGTACCAATACCGTTCTGCCCTCGTCGTCACATTCGTCTCCGAGATACCGCAGCGTGTACCCGCCGCCTTTGTATATTATACTTTTATAGTAGCTTGATTCGTTTATGTTGTTTTTCAGCTCGGATATTTCGCTTTCGAGCTTTGCGTTTTCCTGCTCAAGATCATGTATCTGTGCGTTAAACGACTCCTCGGCGCTTTCCTTGTCGCTCTCCGCTTTGGCGAGCTTTTCCCGAAGCTCCGTGTTTTCTTCGCACGCTTGCTCGTATTTTTGCTCATACAGACCGAGCTGTGCTCTGAGTCCCGCGGTCCCGCCGTTTTCCGGCTGTCCGCACCCGCCGAGCAGCATTACCGCCGCAAGTGCAGCAGCGGCAGCAGTTTTGTATCTCATCTTTCTCTCCCGTTTATTAATACCACGTCGGGATAAGACCCTCGAAGCGGTTGTACTCGCGCACAGTCTTTTCTGCTGCCGCTATTGCCTCGCCAAGGGCGTCCCTGCCGTATTCATACGCCTCGCAGATACGGCGTATCGTATCTACCGCGGTGTACAGTCCTACCAGCTCGAAGAAGTCTCCGGGGATATTCCCGTCAAAGTAGCCGTTTATCTGTCCGCGCGCGAAAGGCGCGCTGCATGAGCGGCTGACGCACTGGAAGTCCATATACGGGTCACCCCAGCACCAGCGTCCGAAGTCAATTATTCCGAACTCGCCTTTGCGGTCAAAGATAAGATTGCCGGAGCGGAAATCCCCGTGCAGCGCCGTCTGCGGTCTGCCTTTTAAAAGCCCGCGGTGGTTTTCGATAAACTCTGTCGTTTCCCTGTCGCCTTTGAAATGCACGTTTATAACGCGGAATCTGCCGAGCATTCCGTCTATCTGCTTTTCAAAGTATTCGTCCCACGGCAGTACATCGTCGGGAGCGCTTACCCCGTGTATCTTCCGGAGCAGTCTGCCCGCCTTCTCGCCGTATTTTGCCTGCTCGGGAGTGTGCATATTGCGTATCTTAGTGTCCGCGTCGGTGCCTTCCACCCACGTGTAGAGCGTATATGCGAGAGTGTCACCGCCGCACGCCGCCACCTCAATGGGCAGGTTCATATTCAGCCCGAGCCGGTCATGTATGTACTGCGCGAATTTTGCGCTTTCGCAGTGACGCTTGTAGTGCTCTATGCCGGAAGTCCGGAGTATAATCTCGGCACCGTTGCGGCGGGTTATGTGGTATTTGTTCTCACCGGAAAGTCCGATCTCTATCGGTTCTATCTCTATCCAGTTCTTGCTGTCCGATATATCAGAGAGCAGTGCATCAAGCTCCATTTGCTCTCTCCTTTCGTTGTTCTGTTATCTCCAAAAAGGGTGCAGCGTCGTTACCTCTCCGACAGCGGTTTGTAGTCCGTTCGAGGCTGAACATTCATATACGCGGGACGGATTATCTTCTTTCCGTTCACAATTTCCTCTATGCGGTGTGCAGACCAGCCGGAAATTCTTGCAGCGGCGAAAAGCGGCGTGTAGAGTTCGAGCGGAAGTCCGAGCATGGAGTAGCAGAATCCGCTGTAAAAATCAATGTTCGCACTTACGCCCTTGTATATGCGGCGCTTCTTTGCTATAAGCTCCGCGGCGAGCTTTTCGACGGACGCGTAAAGCGCAAATTCCTTCTCCATCTGCTTTTCCGCGGCGAGCTTTTCCACATATTTCTTGAATATCTGCGCTCTCGGATCGGAAACGGAATATACCGCGTGACCCATACCGTAGATGAGCCCGCTCCTGTCGAAGGCTTCCTTGTCGAGCAGCTTACGCAGATACTCGGTTATCTCGTCCTCGTCGTTCCAGTCCTTGACCTCGCGTTTGAGCTCGTCGAACATTCCCATTACCTTCAGGTTCGCGCCGCCGTGCTTGGGACCTTTGAGCGAGCAGAGGGCTGCCGTTACCGCGGAGTAGGTGTCGGTCCCGGACGACGTAACAACGTGCGTTGTGAATGTGGAGTTGTTGCCGCCGCCGTGCTCGGCGTGAAGCACCAATGCCACATCGAGCACCTTCGCTTCGAGCTTGGTATATTTGCAGTCGTCTCGCAGCATATAGAGAATATTCTCCGCTGTGGACAGGTTTTTCTTCGGACGGTGTATGATAAGCCCGTCACCGTCTATATAATATCTTTTCGCGTCATAGCTGTACACCATGAGCAGCGGGAACAGCGCGATCAGCTCGAGTGACTGACGCAGCACGTTCGGGACGCTGGTATCGTTCGGATAATCGTCGTAGGCATACAGCGAGAGTATGCACCTCGATATCGTGTTCATGAGATCGACGCTTGGCATCTTCAATATAATATCGCGCACGAATGATGACGGCAGCTTGCGGAACGAGCCGATCATATTTATGAACTCGTCGAGCTGTGCGCTGTCCGGGAGAGTGCCGAACAGCAGGAGATATGTTATCTCCTCGAAGCCAAATCGATCGTCCTTGACAAAACCGCGTATCAGGTCAGCGACATTTATGCCGCGGTAATACAGTTCGCCCTCGCAGGGAACAAGTTTTCCGTCGATCTCCTTTTTCGACACTATTTCGGAGATCTCCGTAAGCCCCGTAAGAACGCCCTTGCCGTCAAGATCGCGGAGTCCGCAGTAAACATTGTGTTCAAGGTAAAGCTCGGGGGAGATATTGCCGTTGCCGGAGCAGAGGGCTGCGAGCGCTTCTATCTGCGGGGTAACTTTTGAAAACGGATAATGCGAAGCCATATCTATCCTCCTGTTTTTATAATGAATAATGAATAATTGTGGAGCGCGCCGCAGGCGCGATATCCAAATCGTGACGAGATCCGATACTTTGCGTCATTTATAAGGAATTTGCATAAAGCACAGACTTTGTCACAATATACTTTAATATTATACCATAAAATGCGCGGAAATGCAATAGAAAAATCTTGATAAAACGGCTTAAAAAGCACAAAAACTGCCCGATGTAAGACGCATCAGGCAGATCATTAATATATGAATCGGAATCTTTGCCAACCCCACTGCGTTTCCTGCTGCGGCAGCCCATAGCACTGTACTATGAAATACAGCAGTCGCCGGTGCCGGCTCCGGCACCTATGTTCACCGCGCTGACGAGGGCGAAGACGGAGGACATGATGATATCGGAGTGAACGCCGACGCCCCACGAGACGGTGCCGTTAATGCCGATCTCAAGGTAGGACATAGCGTTGGACTTGGAGCCCTGTTCGAGTGCCTGCTCGGAGTAGTCGAGTATAGAGAAATCAATACCGAGCAGCTTCATCAGCGCGTCGGATACCGAATCGAGACGGCCGTTTCCGTGTCCCTCCGTGACCGCCTTCTTGCCGTGCATAAGCGTCGTGACGGAGGCTATGATCTCGCCGTCCTTCTGCACATAATGCGTTTCAAGCACTTTGAGAGGTGTCGATATATTCACGAAAGAACCGTTGAATATATCGTAAACGTCGCTCGGGGAAAGCTCGCGGTGCTGCTTGTCCGAAACGTCCTTGACCGCGTAGCCCACGATCTCGCGCAGCTTCGGCGGGAGAGATATGCCGTACTTCTTTTCGAGCAGGAAGCCTATGCCGCCCTTCCCGCTCTGGCTGTTGATGCGGATAATGTCGCCGTCGTATTCTCTGCCGATGTCCTTCGGGTCAATAGGCAGGTAAGGCACGTTCCAACGCTCGCTGCCGTTTTCGCGGTACTTCATTGCCTTTGCAATCGCGTCCTGATGTGAGCCGCTGAATGCCGCGAATACAAGCTCGCCGCTGTACGGCTGGCGCTCATAAACGTGCATACACGTCACCTTTTCGTATGTGTTCACTATCGCCGGTACGTCCGTAAGATCGAGCTTCGGGTCAACGCCGTGGCTGTACATATTCAGCGCGAGCGTAACTATATCCACGTTTCCCGTTCTCTCACCGTTTCCGAACAGCGTTCCCTCAACTCTCTCCGCTCCCGCGAGCAGTCCGAATTCCGTGTCCGCTACGGCACAGCCGCGGTCATTGTGCGGGTGCAGCGAGACTATGACGTTCTCGCGCTTGTAGAGATGATCGCACATATACTCAACCTGATCGGCGTAAACGTGCGGCATTGAAAGCTCCACCGTTACCGGCAGATTAACTATGATCTTGTTGTCCGGCGCGGGCTCCCATACTTTGAGCACCGCGTTGCATATCTCCAGCGCAAATTCCGGCTCGGTGCCGGTAAAGCTCTCCGGTGAATACTCAAAGCTGAAACAGCCGCCGGTCTTTGCGGCATACTCCTTTATCAGCTTCGCGCCCGATACCGCTATCTCCGTTATCTCTTCCTTCGACTTGCGGAAAACCTGCTCGCGCTGTGCCTCGGATGTGGAATTGTACAGATGCACTATAGCGTTCTTTGCGCCCGCAAGAGCCTCGAATGTCTTGCGGATTATGTGCTCTCTCGACTGCGTAAGAACCTGTATCTTAACGTCGTCCGGTATCAGCCCGCCCTCGATAAGACGGCGGCAGAATTCATACTCCGTTTCGCTCGCTGCCGGGAAACCTATCTCTATCTCCTTGAAGCCGAGCTTTACAAGCAGCTTGAAAAACTCCAGCTTTTCGCCGAGATTCATAGGCACGACAAGCGCCTGATTGCCGTCGCGCAGATCGACACTGCACCATATCGGCGCTTTTTCGACATATTCCTTCCGCATCCACTTGCGCTCGCATTCGGGCGGCGTAAAGTAGCTCGGTTTGTACTTTCCGTTTATCTCCATAAATTCTCCTGAAAGGCTGTATTAATCCGCAGCATCGGCAGCATCGGCAGCTTCTCCGTCGGCTTCGGGAGCTTCGCACGCTTCCGCGCTTTCGCCGGAGGACGCTTCACCCGTCTCGCCGCTGTCGCTTGTGCTGTCCGCCTTCTCGTCCTCGTCTTCGACAAGGCTCTTGTGTTTCTTCGGCTTGTCGTTCGGTACGCGCATAATTATCGCCTGCTTGTACAGATCGGGCTCGTGCTCCGCAAGATATTTTATATCCTTCGGCGGGACGATATCGCCTTTGGCTATGCGCGATGCGATCTTCATACATTTTGAGAAGGTCTCGATCGAATCGCCTATCGCGTCTGCCTGCTTGTCGGCGTTTTCAAGCTCCTTTTCAAGCATACTCTTTTCGGCTTCCTGTTCGCGCTTCTCCTGTATCTCCCGCTGCTTCTTCTGAAAGGCTTCGGCAGCCTTTTTCTGCTCCTCGGTCAGCATTTGCTGATTCGCTTCGACATCCGAATAGTTTTTATCCGGTATGCCGTCGGTCTGCGCCTTTCTTTGGGGCGCTGTATTATTGTTTGTGTTTGTCCGGTTCGCGGTTATCACTATTGCCATATTATCCCCTCCCGATATAAGCCGCACCCGTAAAGATGCTCTCATACCTTATATCGGCAGGAGCGGGAAAAACTTTAGCGGTTGCTTTCCACAAAGTGCCATGCGTCGCGGCACATCTGCTCCAGCCCGCGCTCTGCCTTCCAGCCGAGCTCCTTGAACGCCTTGTCCGGCACGGAGTAGCACTCCGCCGCGTCGCCGGGTCTGCGGTCACCTATCACATACGGCAGCTTTATATTGTTCACGCGCTCGAAAGTATTGATTATATCAAGCACCGAGTAGCCGTTGCCGGTACCGAGGTTGAACGGTACGGCACCGGTCTTTGTGCGAACGAATTTCAGCGCCGCGAGATGACCGAGCGCGAGATCGACAACGTGAATATAATCGCGTATGCAGGTGCCGTCGGGCGTGGGGTAGTCGTTGCCGAAAACCGTGAGCTTTTCCTGCTTGCCGGTGCAGACATTTATGATTATCGGCATGAGGTTGTTGGGTATGCCGTTCGGGTCTTCGCCGATCTTTCCGCTCTCGTGCGCACCTATCGGGTTGAAATAGCGCAGAAGCGCCGCGGAGAAGTCCTTGTCGGCATTGCAGATATCGCGGAGCATATCCTCGATAACGAGCTTGGTGTTGCCGTAGGGATTGATCGCGGACAGCGGGAAGGTCTCGTCCACCGGCACCTTTTCGGGCATACCGTAAACGGTTGCGGACGAGCTGAAAATTATCTTCTTGCAGCCGTGCTTCTTCATTGCTTCAAGCAGCGTGAATGTACCGCCGAGGTTGTTTCTGTAATACATGAGCGGCTCGCGGACGCTTTCCGCGACAGCCTTGTAGCCCGCAAAATGGATCACCGCTTCGATATCGTTCTCCGCAAACACCTTTTCCATATCGTCGGCATTGCACATATCGGCTTCCACGAATTTGAAATCCTTGCCGCTTATCTCCTTTATCAGCTCGACAGCCTTGGGCTTGGAGTTGTAGAAATTATCCATTACGACGATATCCTCGCCTGCTTTGAGAAGCTCGATACAGGTATGCGAACCGATATATCCTGCTCCGCCTGTTACTAAAATTGCCATATTATTCTGTTCCTTTCATTGGTGTAATATAATGTATCATACTTTCCGGATACTTGTTAAAACATATTCGCCGCGGGGCGTTCCCCGCCGAGGGACGGGGGCGAGCAGCCCCGGCGCTGTCCGCGAGGACGTCAGCCAATAAAGTTCCTTTATTGGCTGACAGCGGTATTTTATCAGATCTCCGCCTCTTTATGCCGGGTGACGTGGCAGCCGACGTTGACGGCTACGGGGAGACCGGCTATATGGGTGGGGGCGGTCTCGATGTTCACATACAGCGCCGTGACGGTGCCGCCGAAGCCCTGCGAGCCTATGCCGGTCTTGTTTGCTTCGGCGAGCATACGCTGTTCGAGATCGGCGTAGAACGGATCGGGGTTGCGGGTGCGGAGATCGCGGCAGAGCGCCTTCTTTGCGAGAAACGCGCATTGCTCGAAGTCGCCGCCTATGCCGACGCCGAGAACTATCGGCGGACAGGGATTGCTTCCTGCGACATTCACCGTCTCGGTGACAAAGCCCACTATATCGTCTATCGACGCGGACGGCGTGAACATCTTCATGCGGCTCATGTTCTCGCTGCCGAAGCCCTTCGGGGCTACCGTTATCTTCACTTTGTCGCCGTCCGTAATGAACGTGTGTATCACGGCGGGGGTGTTGTCATTCGTGTTGCCGCGGCGTATCGGGTCTCTGACCACCGAAAGCCGCAGCTTTCCCTCAACGTAGCCCTTTGCCACACCCTTGTTTACCGCTTCGTAAAGGCTGCCGCCGGTGAAATGCACATCCTGTCCTATTTCAAGGAATACCACCGCCATTCCGGTATCCTGACAGATCGGCACGTCAAGCTCCGCCGCACAGTCGATATTGCTCACTATGTCCCCGAGCACCTCGCGGCACACCGGGCTTTCCTCACGCTTTGCCGCGTCCTCTATCGTCTCGCGCATCATGCACGGCAGATGCAGGTTCGCGTCCTCGCAGAGCGCTGCGACAGTCTCCGTTATCAGCGATACATCAATCTCTCTCATTTTCGTCCTCCTCCGCTTCGTCTGCGGTATCTCCGGCTTCTGCGCTTTCCGTGTGCCTGCCCCGTATCACCGAGTACAGCTCCTCACGGATAAGCCGCACCTTGTCGCGGTTAAGCTCCAGCAGCGCCATGCAGATATACACGCGCACAAGGCATACCGCGCCCGATACCATTAGCGCACCGTCAAGGTGGAAATTCTCGCCGAACAGCAGCAGCCACGATATCACCAGAAAATCTATCAGCACCGAGGCGATGACGCCCCAGAAGCACGCCCATATCGCGGCGGGCTTGTGTATGAAGCCGTGTATGCTGCACCGCTCCATTCCCTTTTCAATGTCTATCGTCATCATCGTGTCGCACATATCCTCGCGGTACGAATGATAGAATTTCAGCCGGTAGCAGTCCTCCGCAGCCTTTGACCATAAGCACAGCTCGCTGCCGCGCAGCTTGCTGAGGTTTCGCCTGTACTGCGTGTCTATTATCCCGTCGAGCTTACTGACGAGCTCGTCCCTGCTCATCTCACATTCTTCCTCGACGGGCATTTTTACAAATTTTTTCTTATTTTTAGCCATAGTTTCCTTTATTCTTTCACATCATCGAAAATGTTATATCTGCCGGTGCGCAGTATCTCGATAAAATGCCGTATATCCCTTATCGTTTCTTCCGTCTCTATGCCGGACAGACGGGACTGCGACGCGCTGTGGTTGTCGCTGCCGGCAGTGTAGGGAAGAGCGTAGAAATCCGCGTATATCTTCGCCATATCGTTTTCGTGCTGCTTTCTGCACGAGTTTATTATCTCCACAGCGTCGCACTTGCGCGGGAACAGCCTTATCATGTCTATGTACCAGTCCTCGCGGAACGGGTGCGCGTGGCTTATATACCCGCCGGCTTCGTGTACGAGATCGAAGTAGTCGTTCGGGTGCAGCGTCACGGTCTCCGGGTGCGCGAGCAGCCAGTCCTTGTCCAATCCGTATGTGAGAAAGTCGCAGCCCCCGACTGTGTACTCCCAGCCGAAAAATACGTCAAGCCCGATCTCGTCGCCGCGCTTTTTCGCATTCTCATAGCCGAGAGCCTGCACATCTACCTGCTTTTCCCACGGCAGACTCCTGTCCGCGCGGGTATTGCCGTTGAGGAAGTGATCGGTGACTACTATGCCTTTGAATCCTCTCGCTTTGTAGAAATCCGCCTGTGCCGCGCCCGATGCGGATGCGCAGGCACTCGACTCCGCGGTGTGGCAGTGCGTTTCGTACCTGTTCATATATAGTTTATGACCTCCGTTATGTTGCCGTTTCTTACGGAGACCCTCGGTACGCGCTTGCTCACAAGGCACAGCAGCTCATAGCCTATGGTGCCGAGCATATCCGCGATGTTATCGACTTTCAGCTCGTCTATGGTGTCGGAATAAAGCTCGGCGATATCCCCGACTTTTACGTCAAGTCCGGTCACATCAACCATCATCTGATCCATGCAGACGCGCCCCGCTATCGGCGCACGCTGCCCGTTTATGTACACCGCGCCTTTGTTGGAGAGCCCGCGGGAGTAGCCGTCCGCATAGCCCGCCGGGATAACCGCGAGAACGGTCTCCCTGTCTGTGACAAACGTCCTGCCGTAGCTCACCGCCGTTCCCGCCGGGACGGTCTTCAGCTGGCACACCGCCGCCCGCAGCCGCATTACCGGCTTTATATTTATCGGCACAGCGAGCGCCGTGTTCGGCATACAGCCGTAGGTTATGATTCCGCTTCGCACCATATCGCCGCCGAGACCGGGGTGATAGAGTATGCCGCCGCTGTTGCGGGAATATACCGGTATACCCTTTTCACGGGCTTCTGCGGCTATATCATTCAGTTTTTTCTGCTGCGCCTCGGTATAGGCGATATCGGACGGGTCATCGCTGTCAGCTGCGGCGAAGTGCGTATAAACGCCCTTTACGTCAAGCCCGCCGAGGGCGAGTATCCCGTGCAGCTCCTCCGCGGTATCTATGCCGACACGGTTCATTCCCGTGTTCACCTTGATATGCACCTTGATCTTTGTTCCGTGCTCCTCGGCGTATTCCGAGAGCAGCTTTGCGTGCTCGGAGCTTGCCGCGGTCTGCTCGAAGCCGCCTTCGGCGATCTCGGGCTGCCATTCCGGGTCACAGTAGCCGAAAATGACGATCTGTGCGTCCGGGAGAGTTTTCCGCAGGTCAATAGCTTCCAGCACGTTCGAGACGGCGTAGCTCTTTATGCCCTGCGCCCGGAGCTCCTTCGCGATGATATCGGCGCTGTGTCCGTATGCGTCGGCCTTGACTACCGCCATTATCGGCTTTCCGTCCGCCGCTTTCTTTATTTCGGCAATATTTCCGTCAAGATTGTCGAGATCTATCTCCGCCCAGACTCTTCGCAACAGCTTATTCATTTAAAAAAGCACCTTCCGTTGTTACAGGTTTTATAAAAGATTTCCGGTTACGATATGAATTTTTGTCACATCAAATCGAAAAATCCTATTGTATTTTATGATGATTTGTGATAAAATAATATAGTTACAGTAAAATACACAATATTATTATATACTTTTTGCGCGCCGATTTCAACAGTTTTTTGAAATTTCGCGAAAAAACTTGCAATAACTTCGGAAGGGGTGATGACAGATGCGCGTCAGAAGAAAAAGCAACTGGTATATTTATCTTATCGCACTCGTGGTATCATTCGTGCTGCTCGGGCTTTTCGTAAGGAGCATCTGGGGCTCCATATTCCCGGAGGACGGTGAGGGTGCCGCAAAATACGCGCTCTCGCGTTCCGATTACCGTCCCAGCGCAGATATCAATATCACCACGCTGATAATGCTCTCCGATATGAAGGCGGCAACGCCCATGTACTATATGCTGATGAACTATCAGCCGAGAAACGAAGTGATCGTGTTTATCCCGCTGCGTGAGAATATGCGCGTGGACTACGGCGGGAATACCGGAAGCCTGTACGAGATGTACGACAACTACGGTGCGAAAGCCGTCGCCGAGGGCATAGAAGGGCTGCTCGGGATAAAGTGTGAGCATTACATCAAGTTTGACCGCCTCTCGTTCATCGACTTCATAGATATGGGCGGCGCGGTGTATGTAAATATCCCGTCCGATGTTGTTGAGAAGCAGACGAGAGCCGTGCTCAAAAAGGAGATCGTCGAGGTTGACGGCGTGGAGGAGGAAGTGACCCGTCAGGTTGCCGAGACCACGGAGACTGTTGTGTTCCCGGAGGGTACACAGTATATGAGCGGCGAGAAGCTGTACAGCTACCTTACCTACGATTTTAAGCGCGGTGTCGATTACCCTCTCGCGATACAGGGCTCCGCGGCTATGAATATGATAAACCGTAATTTCAGGGGAATGTCCTCGACGCAGATGCAGTCCCTTGCGGAAGCGATAATAAAGACTACCGAGACGGATATCGTCTTCGATGACTACACCACCATACAGGCGGTGTTCAACTACACGCTCGAAAACAGCATAAACCCGTGCGAATACTACATACCCTACGGCGAGACCGACGGAGGATACTTTATCCTCTCGGACGGAGCTAAATCGACTATGCTCGACAGAATGAGCATCAAGCCGACGGAAAAGAAATAACGGCAGGGGTGAGGATACCATGAGATACCGCAGCTTTTTCCGGGTCTGGTATTTCTTCGGCTGCGTCGGGCTGGTAATGCTGTTTATCGTGACGGCGTGCTATGTTTTCACGGCGCTCGGACTTCTCGCGCTGGGGGTAGTTGCGTTCCCGTCCGTGATGCTCGGAAGGCTCGGCATTCTCACCGTGACCTCCGACATACAGAGCGGAGCGCTGCTTCTTATAAGCGCCGGGGTGCTGCTTCTCGGGGCGGGAATGAGCTTCGGGGCGATACCGGTCTGCAGATCGGCTTACGGCGTGCTCAGCCGCTTTGTGAAGCGGGCGGCCGTCCGCAGAGAAAGAGCTTACAATGAAGAGGATACGACTTCTTAAAATACTTTGCGTGGTTTTCTGCACCGTGGGAGCCGTGCTGATCGGCGCGGGGATCTTTATGCAGTACCGCGCTTCGCAGAACGGCTACGCCGGGAGCGTTATCTCGGAGACCGCAGAGTTTGAGACACCGCGCGAGCTTGTCGTGATAACCACGTCAATGCCGGTCACGGCGGAATACGGCGACACCGACAGGGTGATCGTGTCATATACCGGCAGCCTGCCGCTGATCTTCACCGAGGACAAGGGTATGCTGCGCATAACGCAGAACGACACGTTCACAATGACGCTTTTCTCGCCGAAAACGGCGGAGTCCGGCATACACATAACACTGCCGCACAAGGTCTATGAGCGGATAAGCCTGTCGAGCTCAAGCGGCTCGGTAACGTCCGACTGCCTTATGGCGGACACCCTCGAATTCAGCACAAAGAGCGGTGATATGCGGCTGCTCGGTATTGACGAGCGGGCATCGGTGCGCACGGAAAGCGGTAATGTTTACGCGGAGTTTTCGTCATTCTCGTCGGATATGACGGTCTATGCCGGGGCGGGCGACGTTACGCTGCTTATGCCGGACGAGCTTTCGCTTTATCTCGAATTTTTCACCGAGAGCGGCACTTTTACGTCGGAGCGCTTCGACGAAACATATTATCACGAATACGGCGACGCGGCTGTCATATATAACGGCGCAAAGCATAAGCTGCGCGTGAACACCTCGTCGGGAGACTTATATATTTATTGAATCGGAACGGAAGTATATTGAAATGCTATCGGTCATAATACCTGCTTACAATGAGCAGGATAATGTTGAAAACACGGCTAAGGTGATATCCGGGATATTGAAGGAAGCCGGGATAAAATACGAGCTTATCTTCGTGGACGACGGCTCCTCGGACAACACCTGGCAGATAATAAACAACCTCGCCGACAGGGACATCTCGGTGCGCGGTCTTCGTTTCTCGCGCAATTTCGGCAAGGAGGGCGCTATCTTCGCGGGGCTCAGACGCTGCACCGGAGACTGCGCTGTGGTCATAGACTGCGATCTCCAGCACCCGCCGGAGCTCATACCGCAGATGGTTGAGCTGCACGCGCAGGGCTATGAAGTCGTGGAGGCGGTGAAATCCTCGCGCGGCAAGGAGAGCTTAGCGTACAAGATGTTTGCGAAGGGCTTCTATAAGATAATGGAAAAGTCGTCCGATGTCGATCTCGACGGCGCGAGCGATTTCAAACTCATGGACAGAAAGGTCATAAACGCGCTTAACGAGCTGCCGGAGCGTATCACGTTCTTCCGTGCGCTTTCGAGCTGGGTTGGCTTCAAGACCGCGAAGATCGAGTTTCAGGTAGCGCCGAGGAATGCCGGCACGTCTAAATGGAAATACCGCAAGCTCGTAAAATTCGCGCTCAACAATATAACGAGCTTCACGAACTTCCCGATGCAGATAGTAACGGGGCTGGGCGTGATATTCCTCGTTTTCGCGGTAGTGCTCGGCGTGCAGAGCCTTGTGCGCTTCTTCAGCGGAACCGCGCAGGAGGGCTTCACCACAGTCTATCTTGTGATACTGCTTTCTTCGTCGATGATAATGATAGGACTCGGAGTTATCGGGTA
The DNA here is from genome assembly GCA_017395555.1 of Ruminiclostridium sp. Classification (GTDB taxonomy): domain Bacteria; phylum Bacillota; class Clostridia; order Oscillospirales; family Ruminococcaceae; genus Ruminiclostridium_E. The sequence continues at coordinate 31,691 of JAFPUE010000114.1, forward strand.
CTATATGTCAAAGATCTACGAGGAGATAAAATTCAGACCAAGATATATAATTTCCGTTGATACAAAGGACAAGGAAAGAAAGGATAAAATCAGGACCGATGGAGAGAACGGCTAATTTCGGCGGCTCGGCGTTCGGCGAATATGTGGGATATGCCCGTGCCGGGGTAAAAAGGTTCTTTACCGAAGACCGCCAGCTCTGGATATCGTTCGCCGCGCCCTGCCTCATACTGCTGATATCTTACTTTATATTCGGGGTATTCCCGTTCGGCGAAAGATCAGTGCTGTCGCTTGACCTTAACGGGCAGTATGTTTACTACTACGACTATATGTATGACGTTTTCGCCGGCAAGGAGAGCATTTTCTACTCGTGGAGCAGAAATCTTTCCGGCGAATTTATGGGTATTATCGGCTATTACCTCGCGAGCCCGTTCAATCTGCTGGTGTGGGCATGGCCGCGCGAGTGCATAACCGAGGGTCTGCTGACCATGATGGTCACGAAGGTGGGCGCTATCGGCTTCTGCGCGGCGATATACCTGAGCCGCGGTAAGGGCATGAGCCGCCTTACGACGATAATATTCTCGTCCTGCTACGCGCTGAGCGCGTACACTCTCGAACAGACGATGAACCCGATGTGGCTGGACGGGGTGATGATACTCCCGATAGTTGTTTACGGCATTGAAAAGCTGATCGACAACGGAAAGTTCATAATGCTCACCGTGTCGCTCGTTTACGCGTTTGTCACCTGCTTTTATATCGGGTATATGATAGGCATATTTTCCGCGATTTACTTCCTGTACTATGCCTGCGTTTCCCACCGCAAGAAGCTGTACCGCGTATTTATACAGCGCGGACTGCTGTTCACCGGCGTTGCGATCGTGTCGGTGATGATGGCGGCGTTCATGCTGCTTCCGGTGTACCATTCGCTGTCCTACGGCAAATTCGACTTCTCGGACAACGTCACCGAAGCCAAAGAGATCACCACAAATTTCCATTTTATAGAGATACTCGACAAGATGTTCCCCGGCACCTACGACACCTGCCGTATGAGCGGACTTCCGTTCGTTTACTGCGGGACGCTCGTGCTCATCATGCTGCCGTTGTTCTTCTTCTCGAAGAAGATACGCGGGCGTGACAGGATAGGCGCGGCGGTCATCATATCGGTGCTGTGCGTTTCAATGTATATCCGTCAGGTGGATATGGTCTGGCACGGCGGACAGCTCCCGAACTGGCTGCCCTACCGTTACAGCTTCATGCTGTCGTTCCTTATGGTGTCGTTTGCGGCGAAGGCGTTCGACGGCATAGCAGAGATATCCAAGAAACGGATAGCGCTTGTGTCGCTCGCGCTGTTCGGGATACTGCTGATGATAGAGAACGCGGACAACTATCTCGAAGATATAAAAAGAGACACTATGGACGGGCTTGCCGTTATACTGCCCGCAATGCTCGTGCTGCTGCTCGTTTCGGCGGCGTTGATACAGTGCAAGGACAGGCTCGGCGCAAAGAAGAGCTGGACGATACTTTTCTGCTGCATAATAGCGGCGGAGGGCTTCTACAACACGATATCGCAGCTTTTCAGACAGCACGCCGACATCGTGTACTCCACCCGTCCGTCCTACAATGACGTTATACAGCCCACAAGACAGGTCGTGAATGATATAAAGGCGGAGGACGACGGCTTCTACCGCATAGAAAAGACATACTTCCGCACGGTGAACGATCCGCTCGCCACAAATATGTACGGTCTGTCCCACAGCTCAAGTATGCTGAACGCGAAGCCGATAAAGCTGCTCGAAAACCTCGGTTTCAGTGCGCGCAGCCACTACACCCGCTATACGGGCGCTACCGAGATCACAAAGAGCCTGTTCGGCGTTAAGTACGAGCTTTCCTGCCCGGACAACAGCACCGCGAAGCTGGAATCGGCAGACGACATTACGGTCACGAAGAATGATTACGCGCTGCCTATGGCATATCTTGTCGATCCGGCATATTACAGCCTCAAACTGCCGGAATCCGATCCGTTTGAGGCGCAGAACAAGCTGCTTTCGGCAATGTCCGGCACATCGCGGGACTCCGGCTATTTCAAGCGCCTTATCAACAGCGAGCGCACTCCGGTGACGCTCGAAAAGACGAATGTAACGCAGGGCAAGACCACAGACGGTCACCACAGCTTCAAGGTCAAGGAAAAGGGCAAGAACGCCGAGCTCGTCTATACGCTCAATATGCCGATCGAGTCCTCGCTGTATATGTACCTGCCGACGAAGTACGAGAGAACGGTCAATGTATGGCTGAATCGTGAGAAGTTCCTCGGTACCTACTTTGAAGGCGACAACAACAGCATAATGAAGATCGGCGACTTCAAGCGCGGAGAGCAGGTGATTATCGGACTTACGCTCACGAAGGACGATCTTTACTTCCGCGAGGCGCAGTTCGTATATATCAATGACAAGAATATAAACGAGGATCTGCAGAAGCTGCTCGACAAGAACAAGGATACCGTCTGCGAGAGAACAACCCCCACGACAATGAAGGTGAGCGTGAATGCGGAGGAGGGCTCCTTCCTGTTTACGTCCATTCCCGACGAAAAGGGCTGGGAGGTATTCATTGACGGCAAGAGGGCAGAGCTGAAAGACCCGAAGGACAGCAAAAAGACAGTGAACTATTATACCGCGCTGGGCGACACGCTGCTTACCGTGCCTGTCGAAGCCGGAGAGCACACGATAGAATTCCGGTTCACGACGGCGGGTTATCCGCTCGCGATAATCGTCAGCATAGCGGGTGCCACGCTGTTTGCGGGTATGATATTCATTTATATCAGGTTCTTCCGAGGGCATTACACGGACGAGTTCGACGATGATACAGCCGCAGAAGACTCCGACAGCACAGACGACGGCGGAGATGATGACGGCGGCAGCGGCGGCGAGCCGGACGACGAGGAAGAATACGATGAAGATGATTACGATGTGGACGACTACGACAGCGATCTTCTCGGTATCTTCGAGCCCAAGGGCAAGGGCAGCGAATGGATATAATAAAATTTGACTATACGGAAATGACAAAAATGAGGTGACACAAAATGCTGATGACGATAGATGTCGGCAACACAAACACGGTCATAGGCGCATTTGACGACAGCGAGAGCCTTGTGTTCTGCATGAGGATAGAGACCAACGCGTCGCGTATGGCGGACGAATACACCGTCCTTATAGACCATTATCTCGCGATCAACGAGCTATCGCCGAAGGAAATGACCGCGGCGATAATCTCGTCGGTCGTACCGCCGGTAACGGAGCAGATAAGGACCGCGTTAAGGCGGCTCTCCGGTATTGACTGCATGATCGTGGGTCCCGGAGTAAAGACCGGGCTGAACATAAGAATTGACGATCCGGCAACTCTCGGCGCGGATATGTGCTGCGGCGGTGTGGCTGCGAAGGCGTATTATGACCTGCCGTGCATAATCATTGATCTCGGCACTGCGAGCAAGGTGTTCGCGGTGAACGAAAAGGGCGACTTCCTCGGCGGCGTTATCTCCGTGGGCGTTGAAATGGCGTTCAGGGCGCTCTCGTCCGGCACCGCTTCTCTTCCGCTTATAAGCGGCGGCAGTGTAAAGCACGCAATCGGCACAAACACCGTTGACAGTATGCGCTCCGGCGTTATCATAGGTATGGCTTCCATGATAGACGGCTTCGTTGAGCGCTTCACAAAGGAAATGGGATCGGTAAAGTCGGTAGTCGCCACCGGCGGCTATTCTCCGCTCGTTATGCCCTATTGCAAAAGCAAGATGATCTATGACTCCGATCTCCTGCTCAAAGGTATGCTCTCTATCTATAAGAAGAATAAGTGAGAGAAGAGAGATTTTCGAGAGGGGGCTCTGCTTCGGCTGCTTTTATGCGCGCAATCCTTTTGTTGTCACTTTTATACGCGCTTCGTGCGCGTTTTTGGTGACAACGTCCGCAGCATCGTGCTGCTGCGCGCCTTTGGCAGTCTGCTCACGGCATCGTGCCGTTACCCCGCAAGGTCTTTCGGTCAGCCCCTCTGTCACCTAAAGGTGACACCTCCCCGGTTATCGGGGAGACCACCCTTTAAAAAAGTGGGCTTGACACCCTACGGCACGATGCCGTAAGGAAGTTTCCAAAAGCGCGCACGATGCGCGCATTAAAGAAACTTCCGATAAACCTAATGCAGTATTTCAGAGTTTTCTGCTATGGACGAGTGCAGCGAGAAACGCAGTGGGGTTGGTGGAGATTCCGTTCAGCGTATTTAAATTTTATAGTTAAAAGGTTGTGATACAAGTGAGATCGCCCGACGATTTCATCTCCTATGAGAGCTGCGCGAGGTGTGAAATATGATAAGGATTGCAGGAACGGCAGATATTGACGGTATAAACGTGCTGCACACACAGCTCCATTTACAGCATATCGGCTACCGCCCCGATATCTTCGCCCCGATAGAACAGCCGGTTTTCGACAGGCTGATGATA
>JAFPUE010000014.1 GCA_017395555.1 Ruminiclostridium sp.
GTGAATACATCGCCCAAAACTGAACACCACGGCCGGACAAGTTGAACAGTCGCGTCGGCAAAGTTGAACACGCTCGTCGCGCGAAGTGAACAGCAGATTGAAAACTTGAATTAAGATTATTCTCACGATAGAATGGTATTACACGCTTCGGCGTGAATATATTCAAAGGAGGTCATTTCAATGACCAATTATCGTGAGATCCTGAGGCTGCATAGCCTCGGGCTTAACAAATCGCAGATCGCTGCTGCCTGTGGCTGTTCAAGAACAACAGTTATTAAGGTGCTGGATCTGGCAGCTGCAAATGGGATAAGCTATCCGCTGCCTGATATTATGTCGGATAAGCAGCTTAGCGAAACTCTTTTTCCGTCAGCAGTATCAAAACCAGTGTACAAGATGCCCGACTACGAATATGTCGAGCACGAGATGCAGAAAAGCGGTGTTACCCTGAATCTCTTGTGGATCGAGTACTGTGAGCAATGTCGGAATAATGGAGAACTGCCATATCAGCTTACTCAGTTCAAAAAGTATTATCGAGACTACACAGCTAAACACAGCGCAACGATGCATCTTGAACACAAACCGGGTGAGATCATGCAGGTGGATTGGGCAGGTGATACAGCATCTGTAGTAGATACAGATACAGGTGAGGACATTCCTATCTATGTTTTTGCTGCTGTTCTTCCGTACAGCAGTTACGCGTATGTCGAAGGCTTCTTCTCGATGGACCAGGAAAGCTGGACTACAGCTCATGTCAATGCTTTCAGATATTTCGGCGGTGTGGCTAAGATCATTCAATGTGATAATCTTAAAGCCGGCGTGGATAAGCATGGTAAAAACGAGATCAAACTTAATCGTGCTTACAGCGAACTGGCTGAGCACTACAATACTGCCATACTTCCTTGCAGAGTAAGAGCACCAAAGGATAAGGCAATGGTAGAGGGAACGGTAGGTGTAATTTCTACATTTATTATTGCAGCATTGAGAAACAGAAGATTTCTGTCGCTTCACGAATTAAACCTGGCTATCTTTGAGAAACTGCATGAATTCAACCACAAACCGTTTCAGAAACGTGAAGGAAGCAGAGCAACATCTTTTGAAGAAGAGAGAGCCTTTCTTCTTCCGCTTCCTCCGAGACCATTCGAGCTTGCAGTCTGGAAGATCGCTACCGTTGCACCAAATTATCACATCTCCATCGAAAAGATGAACTATTCTGTCCCTTACGAATATATCAGGAAGAAGGTAGATGTCAGGCTTACCAAAAACGTTGTTGAGGTATTCTACGACGGAAAACGTATATGTTCTCATTGCAGACTGTTCGGCAGGCCAAATCAGTACAGTACTGTAGAAGAACATATGCCCAAAGATCATCAGAAGTATATACAGTGGAACGGTGATCGTTTCATCAAATGGGCTTCAAAGATAGGTACAAATACGGAAACTGTTGTGAAAACAATACTTAGCAGCTACAAGATCGAACAGCAGGGCTACAAAGCTTGCATGGGGCTATTAAAACTCGCAGACAAATACACACAGGACAGACTTGAGAACGCCTGTAAGCGTGCTTTGAGCTTTACTCCGAGACCGTCTTACAAAAACATTCAGGTGATACTTTCTTCGGGGCAGGATATGCAGGAAGAAAAAGACTTCGAGCAGCAGGATTATTCTGAACAGTACGGCTTCACCAGAGGCAGTTCTTACTACGGAGGTGTGAGGTAATGCTGACGGAGAATACTATTACAAAGCTGCAGGAGATGAGAATGAGCGTTATGGCTAACGCGTTCAAGGAACAGCTGTCTGATCCTAATATCTCAAATCTGTCATTTGAAGACCGTTTCGGGCTTCTGGTAGACAAAGAGTGGGCTTCACGCAAGAACAATCATCTGGCAAGACTTATCAAAAAAGCTAACTTTGCAGAAGCCGCCTGCATTGAAGACATAGCCTACACCAATGGAAGAAAGCTGGACAAGACTCAGATATCAAGACTTGCTGACTGCACTTACATTTTTGAGCATCACAATCTGATGCTGCTGGGAGCCACGGGCTGCGGAAAGACATACATAGCCTGTGCTCTGGGAATGTCTGCTGTCAGACAGTTCCTTACAGTAAAATATGTCAGACTTCCGGAGTTGCTGACAGAGCTTGCCATAGCAAGAACAACAGGCACTTACAGCAAGGTAATAGAACAATACAAGAAGCCGGCGCTGTTGATACTTGATGAGTGGCTCCTCTATCAGCTCAAGGAAGCAGAAGCCAGAGACATCCTCGAGATAGCTGAAGCCAGATACAAAAAGGGCTCGGTAATATTCTGTTCTCAATTTGATGTCCCAGGCTGGCGGGACAAGATAGGTTCCCCTATAATTGCCGATGCGATTTGTGACCGTATAGTACATGATTCATACCGAATTGTTATTGAATGTGAAGAATCTATGCGCAAGGCTTTTGGTGTTGCTAAGGCTGACGCATAAATGAGCCTTCGGCTCATCGGGCTCTGCCCGAACCCGAGGTTTATCGCATAAGTTTCCAAGTAATGCAAAAGGCGATGTCGTGATTATTACGGCATCGCCCCATTACTTGTAAACCTCACAAAGCGCTCAGGTCGCTCCTCAGCGTTGCCTTATCCTCCCTGTGAGTAAAGCATATATATCATAACTCATATATTAGATATTGTCAATGTACAGTTTCGGCGACGCAGGTGTTCATTTTCAGCGACGTAGGTGTTCAACCTCGCCGGCCGTGGGTGTTCAACCTGAGCGCTATATTCACCTGCGAATCCCGTCTCGGGTTATCCGAGGCGGGATATTTTTGTGCCTCGCAGCCCGGAGTTCTGAAAAATCTATAACGTTCGGTACAGACACGGCGTACGCGCCGTGCGAATCCCGTCTCGGGTTATCCGATGCGGGATATTTTTGTGCCTCGCTGTCCGGAGAAACATCTAAAGTGTTCGACTGACGCAAAATCCGTTTGACGAAAGTCAGACGGATTTTTTGTATTATTCACTATTCATTATTTACTTAATAGCGAATAGATGTAATTATCGTATATAAACAAAGCCGTCGATAAAAACCGACGGCTTTGATGTTTTATTAATTCATTACTTCTTCTCCGGCTTCATCGTGGGGAACAGCAGAACATCTCTTATCGACGCGCTGTCGGTGAGCAGCATAACAAATCTGTCCACACCGAAGCCGAGACCGCCCGTGGGCGGGAGACCGTATTCGAGCGCGGTGATAAAGTCATCATCTACCTGCGCGTCGTTGCCGCCCTGCGCACGCTTCGCGGCTACCTGCTTCTCGAAACGTCCGCGCTGATCTATCGGATCGTTGAGCTCGGAGAACGCGTTGCCGAACTCCGTACCGTTGATGAAATACTCGAAACGCTCGGTGAACATCGGATCGGAGGGCTTGCGCTTCGCGAGCGGTGAGTTCTCAACCGGATAGTCGTATATGATCGTCGGCTGAATGAGGTTTTCCTCTACGAACGTCTCAAAGAACGCGATAAGCACCTCGCCCTTTGTAGCGGTCTTGCTTTCGAGCTCGACGTTCTTTTCCGCCGCGGCCTTGCGCGCCGCTTCGTCGTCTGCCCAATCCGCGAAATCCACGCCCGCGTACTTCTTTACAGCCTCTATCATCGTGAGACGCTCCCACGGCTTGCCGACAGCGATCTCCTTGCCCTGATACGGTACGGTGTCGGTTCCGCAGATCTTCAGAGTAACGGTGCGGTACAGGTCTTCGATTATATCCATCATTCCGAAGTAGTCGGTGTACGCCTGATACATCTCGATCGTCGTGAACTCGGGGTTGTGCGTGGCATCCATACCCTCGTTGCGGAAGATACGTCCGACTTCATATACCTTGTTGAAGCCGCCGACGATCAGCCTTTTCAGGCAGAGCTCGGTCTCGATGCGAAGGTACATATCTATATCCAGCGCGTTGTGGTGGGTCTTGAACGGGCGTGCGGCAGCGCCTATCTCCAGCGGAAGCAGTATCGGCGTATCAACCTCGACATATCCCAGCCCGTCGAGATAGCTTCTTATCTCACGCAGTATCATCGAGCGCTTTACGAACGTGTCCTTTACCTCGGGGTTCGCGATAAGGTCAAGATAGCGCTTTCTGTAACGCTCCTCCTTGTCCTTCAGGCCGTGCCACTTTTCCGGCAGCGGCAGCAGCGACTTCGAAAGCAGCTTGATGCTCTTTACATGAACGGATATCTCGCCGGTCTTTGTCTTGAAAACATATCCCGTAACGCCGACGATATCTCCGAGATCCCATGTCTTGAACTCGTCGAACAGCTCCTTGCCGATCTCGTCTATCCTTACATATATCTGCATTCTGTCGCTTGTATCGCGCAGGTCTGCAAAGCTCGCCTTGCCCATTATACGGCGGGTCATCATTCTTCCCGCTATTGCAACGTCCTTACCCTCAAGCTCGTCGTAATTCTCGCGTATGAATGACGCAAGGTGCGTTACGTCGAACTTTGTCGTGATATAGGGATCCTTGCCGTCGGCTTTGAGCTTGTTCAGCTTTTCTATTCTTATGCGGTGCTGCTCGGACAGATTTTCAAGCAGCTCCTCCTCGCTCATTTCTTCGGTTCTTATCTCTTCAGCCATATTATTACGTCCTTTTTCAGTTTTTATGAGTTTACTTGCCTATATCGAGTATCTCGAACTGGAGTATGCCGGAGGGAGTATCGACATCAACGATATCGCCCTTCTTGTGACCGAGCAGAGCTCTGCCTATCGGGGATTCGTCGGATATCTTGCCTGCCTTTACGTCAACCTCCTTCGAGCCTACGATGTGCAGCTCGCGCACGTCGTTCTCCTCGATGTCCTTGACCGTTACCTTGTTACCGTGCTGAACGTGCTCGGTGGAAAGGCTGTCCTCGTCTATTACCTTTACGTTCTTGAGTGTGGCTTCGATCTCCGCGATACGCGCTTCGATGATACCCTGCTCATTCTTCGCCTCGTCGTATTCCGAGTTTTCGGAAAGGTCACCGAACGAGAGCGCTACCTTGATCTTCTCGGCGATATCCTTTCTCTTGACGGTCTTGAGATTTTCAAGCTCCGCTTCAAGGGCGTTAAGTCCTTCCTGTGTCAATACTGTCTGTTTAGCTGCCATGGTTTTATTTCCTTTCTTATTTGATTTATGATTTTATTACTTTTCTGTTGACCAAACCTGTTGATCTCAAAACAATTCTGATATGCCGCCAACGGCGGCACCACAATTATTCACTATTCATTATTCATTCTTCACTATTCATTATTCCTGTTTCTTCCGGCGGACGGGCTTCTTCCTCGCCCTGTATGTTGGGCTTGGGCTCACCGTGACGCGCGGTTGTCTGCTGCTCGTCCGAATCGCCGCTCTCTGCCGGAGCGTCTTCGGGAACGGACGTTTCCGCGGCTGTCTGCGCTGCCGTCTGTGCGGCATTCTCCGCTGCTGCGAAAGCCTTGGTGACTATGACCTCTACCGCCTTTTTGAGCTGCGGGTCTCCTGACGTGACATACGCCGTGGGGTCAAGCTCACGGTCTCCGTCGTACTCCACAAGGAACTCGGGAGTTATGCCGGTCTCGTTGTACTCGCCGTTTTCCGCTTCCGGACGTATCACAGCCACCGATATCTCGATAGCCGTACCGTCGTTGAATGTACGGGTCTCCTGAAGCGTGCCGTAGCCCATTGTGGTCTCACCTACGGTCACTCCGGACGCACGGTCACGGAGCGCTTCGGCGATAAGCTCTGCGGAACCGCCGGTCTTTTCATCTATTATAATACTTATCGGAAGCCCTGTAAAGTCTCCGCCGGCTGTTTCAGCAACGACTTTTGTCGAATTGTTCTTATATACCGCCGAAGCAACCGTTCCCGCTTCCATGAAGGGGGTCAGGACTGCCGCAACTGACGAGTAAACGCTGCTCGATACGCCGCGCAGATCAAATACATAGCCGGAAACCGAGCTTCCGGAATATACGTCGAGGAGCTCCTGCATCCTTGTACCTGTTGCGCCGTTGACGGACAGGAACGAGAAGTAAAGGATACCGTTGTCGAGCAGAACGGCATCGAGCGTCGGGATCCCGAACGCGGCTCTCGCGAGGTTGTATTCCGACTCCACGCCGTCGCGCCTTACCGTGAACTTGCTCTTCGTGCCTTCGTCGCCGTAACGGAGCTGTTCGCTCGCGGATTCATACCCCGATTCGAGGACGCTGACGCCCTCAACCGAGATTATGATATCGCCGGGGCGTATGCCCTCTTCTCCCGCGGGAGAGCCATCATATACCTGCGTTATCTTGATATATCCGCTCTCTTCCTTTTCAAAGACAAATCCGAGACCCACGACATTGCCGCTTTCGAGGCGTGTCTTGTAGTAGTATTCGTCCGTCGTGTAGAATTTCGCCGCGCTGTCGGCTATGCAGTCGAGATAACCCGAGTAAACTCCGTACTTCATCGCATCGTCGTTTACGGGGTACAGCGAGTAGTTACGGACGTAAGCGTCTATCTCCTGAAGCTTGGTGTACATCTCACCGCGCTGCTGCACATCGGCGACTTTTTCGTTATAGTTGTTCAGCGACACCGTCATCGTGATGACGAACGTCACCGCACAGGCGATAGCCGCAATACTGATAGCTACGCCCAATGAGATCTTTCTGTTCATATAGTTTCCTTATTCCCGGGACAACGGCGCCTTACTGCGGGATAGATACAACGCTGAACGGGTCTATTCTGCCGCCGTCCTTGCGGACCTCGAAATGCAGATGCGCTCCCGTTGACCAGCCCGTAGAGCCTACCGCCGCTATGCAGTCGCCCTTGTTGACCACCTGACCGACGCTGACATAGATAGCGCTGCAGTGAGCGTAGAGCGTCTGATAGCCGTTACCGTGATCGATAACTACATACATTCCGTAGTCGTAGCCGGGGATATATGTTGTCTTGGCGACTATGACCTCGCCGCCCTTTGAAGCGTAGATGTTCGCGCCCATCATACCGCTGTTTCCGATATCTATACCGCCGTGGTTGCCGCCGCGCCAGCTGTCGTAGCCGAAGTAGGTGGTTATCAGCGTGTAGGACGGAGAAACAGGCCATGCCCACTCGCCGGTATCATATACGGTATTGTTCTTTGCGCGCTCCTGCGCTCTTCTGATCTCTTCTTCGAGCTCTCTTTCCGCCTTTTCGCGGTCTGCCTGCGTTACCTTCTTCTCGTACTGCAGGTTTGCCTGTCTCGTTTCGAGATCCTTTATCTTTACGGAATAGGTGTTGTATTCGTCCCAGTACGAGCTGTTGAGATCGTTGTAATACTTCTTCTCCTCGTCGAGCGCGATCTTCTGGTCGATCAGCTCGTCCTTCTCCGACTCCAGAGTGATCTTGTCGTATTCGAGGTTCTTCTTGTCCTCCTCCAGCCCTCTTTGATCCTCTTCAAGCCTGTCGATATCGGCAAGGAGCTGGTGCATGAAGTTCAGGTTCTGCTCGTTGACGCTCTTCATTATCTCGCTTCTGACAAAGATATCGTAAAAGTCCGCCGAGCCCGCGATTATCGAGAGATAGTCGTCCGAGTCGGTGATATACATAGCGTGCATTATCTGCCCGAAGCGGTTGATGTTCTCCTTGTTCTGTCTGTCGAGCATCTCGATCTGGACTTCCTTGTCGGCGATCCGCTCCTCGGTATCGGAAATGCGGAGCTCTACCGCGGCTATCTCGGCTTCCTTGTCAACGATCTCCTGCTCCTTGTCCGCAACGGACAGGTTCACGAGGTCTATCTTGTTCTGTGTGGTGACGAGCTTATCCCAGTAGGTGTCCTGTATCTCCTTGTTAGACTCTATGTTTGTTCCCGCTTCCGCGATCTTCTGATCGAGCTCCTTGAGCTTTTCGTCCGCTTCCTTTATCTTGTTTTCAAGATCGGACTGCGTATCCGCGTGCGAGACTATCGGCGGTACGAACGCGGACTGTCCTGCGGTCACCGCGGCGGTGCAGCAGAGCAGCGCGAAAACGGTATTCCTTATTGCTCTTGTTCTTTTCTTCATATTTATGACCCTCACCCGTCGGGGTACATCTCCTTTATCAAACCTTAACATATTTTCCCGTGCTTATTATGGTGCCTATCGCTCCGAGGAACGCGCCCAGCACGCAGTTTGCGGCGAGCAGATACCACATAACGTCGTCGAACTGCACTATGTTCACAAGTCCGAATATGCGCCAGATCGTAACGTCGCCCTCAAAGAGCTGCACCAGCGCTTCATACGTTACCTTGGTCAGGAACCACGAGGCTCCGCCTGCCGTAACGCCTATGAACATACCCTCGATAAAGAACGGTATCTTTACGAAAGCGTTCGTGGCACCCACGACTTTCATTATGTTGATCTCTTTCTTTCGGGCAAAAACGCTGCTTCGTATAGCGTTGTAGATGATGATGATACTTGTGACGATCATCGCGACGAGTATCGCCACGGCGATTATCGAGAGCGTGTTGCGTATATCGACGAGCGCCGACGCGAAATCATAAGGCGCGGTGACCTTCTCAACACCCTCTATCGTGCGGAACTCATCCGCGGTCTCGGATATCCTGGATATGTCCTTCACCGTGACACGGAAGGTGTGCGGCATCGGATTTTCGGGAAGATACTCGAAAAGCTCCGCCATTTCCGGCATTTCGTTCTTCTTGTCCTCCCATGCCTGTTCCTTCGAGTAGAACACTACTCCGAGACGGTTGGGATTGGCGTTGAGCGCGTCGGTGATGTGATTGAGCACATCGTCGCTTACGTCGCCGTAAACGTAAACGGAGATCTCGTTCTTTTCCTCTATATTTGAAAGTACGATATTCAGATCCATTGCCACAAGCACGCCCAGACCCATAAGAAGCAGGCTCACGAGCAGCACCGAAAAGCTCGCCAGCGACATCATTCCGTTTCTGAATACCGAACCTACCCCGCGTCTGACGAGGTAGTTGAAATTGCTCATTCTCATATTATATAGCTTATTCTCCTTCTATATAACCGTCAAAGGCTATGCTGCCGTCTTTGAGGTTTATTATTCTTCCGCCGAAATACTTTACAAGATCGTGGTTGTGCGTTACCATTATTACGGTGGTGCCGCACTCGTTTATATCCTGCAGCAGCTCCACTATCTCATAGGACAGCTTCGGGTCAATGTTACCCGTGGGCTCGTCGGCGATTATTATTTTCGGATCGCAGGCGAAGGCTCTCGCAATAGCCACACGCTGCTGCTCACCGCCGGAAAGCTGTCCGGGGTATGCCTTTGCCTTGTCGTTGAGCTTGACGAGGTCAAGCACATACGGAACTCTCTGGCGTATATATTTTTTCGACTTGTCGATCACTCGCAGCACAAAAGCGACGTTCTCATACACGGTAAGCGTGGGTATCAGGCGGAAATCCTGGAAGATCATACCGAGAGAGCGTCTGAAATAAGGGAGCTTGCGTCTTCTGAGCTTCGTAAGGTTATAGCCGTTGACGAAGACGCGTCCGCCGGTAGGCTGTATCTCTCTGGTGAGCAGCTTTAAAAGCGTGCTCTTGCCGGCGCCGCTGTCTCCGACGATGAACACGAATTCACCGTCGTTCACCCTTATATTTATATCGTTCAGCGCGTCAACGCCGCCCTTTGCGCCGTCAACGTAATGAACGTCCACATTCTTTAATTCTACCATACATATCTCCTATCGGAACGTGCGGGGGTTATTTTTAAGGCTATACCGCATAAATAGCGTGCGCAGATTGCGCAGTCAGATTTTCCGTCAGATTGTACAGAAATGACGCAGGCTTGCTGGCGCAAGTCAAGGAATTTCTGTGCAAGATGACGGAATAATATGCAAGCAAGAGCATGATGCTCTTACAGTCGCTGCCAGACTGCCGCACGATGCGGCAACAAAAGCAGCGACGAAAAGATAGCGTGCGACTATTTGTGCGGTATTGTCTTAACAACACAAAAAACATGACCGTATCTTCCCGCCGTAAAAATGCGGCGGAAAGATACAAGCATGACAGGAATATTCAGAACTTGATCGGGTCTGCGGAAAGATATTTCTTTACCATGAGCGCGATCTTGAAGATTATCGCGTGGTCAAACTCGCGGAGATCGAGGCCGGTGAGCTTCTTGATCTTGTCAAGTCTGTAAACCAGCGTATTTCTGTGTACGAACAGCTTTCTCGATGTCTCGGAAACGTTGAGGTTGTTCTCGAAGAAGCGCTGAATGGTGAACAGCGTCTCATGATCGAGTGACTCGATAGAGCCCTTCTTGAACACTTCCTTGAGGAAGGTCTCGCAGAGTGTTGTCGGCAGGTGGTAGATAAGTCTCGCGATACCGAGGTTGTCGTAGCTTACGATGTTCTTCTCGGTGTCGAATACCTTTCCTACCTCTATCGCTATCTGCGCTTCCTTGAACGAACGCGCGAGATCCTTTACGCCGATAACGGGAGTACCGATACCGATGTTGACACGGGTGAAGAACTCTGTCTGGAGCGTATCCGCAATGGAGCGCGCGAGCTTTTCGAGATCCTTCACGTCTATTCCGCTCTTTATCTCCTTAACGAGAACTATCTCGCTCTCGGTGATGTTGAAGACGAAGTCCTTGTTCTTGTCCGGGAAGAGGTTCTGTATAACGTCATAAGCCGATACGTCGTTCGAGGATATGATGCTGATGAGGAAGACAACTCTGTTGATATCCGCGTTGAAGTGCAGCTCACGGGACTTGATGCTTATATCTCCCGGGAGAACGTTGTCGAGGATTATGTTCTTGACGAAGTTGTTGCGGTCATACTTTTCGTCGTAGTACTGCTTTATGCTCGAAAGAGAGATAGCGAGAATGGAAGCGTACTTGCCCGCCATTTCGTCGGTGCCTTCCACAAATACCGCGTAGTCCGGCTTTACATGGACACCGAAGGGCTTGTAGGTATAGCCGTCACGGATAAAGATATCGTGAGAATCGCTGAACTCGATCGAGAAGAAGTCGTTTGACGTGCCGATCTTCGACAGCTCGCTGCAAGCCACGATGGTTGCGTTTTCGTCGATAACGCCGATTATCCTGCCGACGGTATCTCTCATCTGGTGAACTACTCCCTGGAATAATCTGTTTGACATATTTCTGACCTGTCCTTTCCTGCGGCTTCAGCCGCGTCCGCCGCCGCCTTCCGTCTCTCAGCGCGTTCGGATATACGCGCAGCGCCCTTGCGTAAAGCGGACAATTATTTTTTTCCACTGTGCAGCATACTGCACAAAATTATACATACTTCTATTTTAATAGAAAACGCAAAAAAAATCAAGTCTTTTATGTGAAAAATGTAAATTTTTCTTGTAAAATTTTTTACATATTGCCAAAACGTGCGTTTTGTGGTATAATATTTACTGATTTATTATGTCTAAAAGGAGCTGTTACAATGAGCAAAACATACTATATAACCACCCCGATATACTATCCGTCCGGCAACCCGCATATCGGACACTGCTACACCACGGTAGCCTGCGACGTTATCGCCCGCTTCAAGAGAATGCAGGGCTATGACGTTATGTTCCTCACCGGAACCGACGAGCACGGCGCAAAGATACAGCAAAAGGCGGAAGCCGAGGGCATGACCCCGCAGCAGTACGTTGACGGCATCGTAGAGAACTTCAAGAAGCTGTGGAGCTTCATGAATATCAGCTATGACCGCTATATCCGCACTACCGATCCCTGCCACATCGAGACGGTGCAGAACATCTTCAAGAAGCTGTATGACAAGGGTTACATCTACAAGGGCTCGTACAAGGGCAAATACTGCGTACCCTGCGAAAGCTTCTGGACGGAGACACAGCTCGTTGACGGGAAATGCCCGGACTGCGGCAGAGACGTTATCGACGCGGAGGAGGAAGCCTACTTCTTAAAGCTGTCCGGTATGACCGAAAAAGTCACCGATCTGCTCAGAAATACCGACTACCTGCGCCCCGAGAGCCGCGTGAACGAGATGATAAACAATTTTGTCAAGGACGGTCTCGAAGATCTCTGTATCTCCCGCACCTCGGTAAAGTGGGGAATACCCGTTCCGTTCGACGAGAAGCACACCGTTTATGTATGGCTCGACGCGCTTATCAACTATATCAGTGCCCTCGGCTACGAAAACAACACCTTCAACGATTTTGACAAATACTGGCCTGCGGATATGCACATGACCGCGAAGGAGATCGTGCGCTTCCACTCCATTGTATGGCCGGCTCTGCTTATGATGCTTGATATCCCGCTGCCCAAGCGCCTTTACGGTCACGGCTGGATCACGTTCGGCGGCGCGAAGATGTCCAAGTCCCTCGGAAATGTCGTTGACCCGTTCATCCTAGGCGAGCGCTACGGCGTTGACGCGGTGCGCTATCAGATACTCCGCGATATGCCCTACGGCTCGGATTCAAACTTCTCCAACGAGATAATGATAGGCAGGATAAATACAGATCTCGCCAACGATCTCGGCAACCTCGTATCCCGTACCGTCGCAATGGCAGACAAGTATTTCGGCGGCACTCTGATCTCCGACAGACAGCCCGACGCGCTCGACGATGAGCTTATCTCAATGGCAAAGGCTCTGCGTGAGCCGGTAGCCGCGTATATCGACGAAGCCCAGCACTCCCTCGCGCTTGCGGAGATATTCAAAGTCATCTCCCGCGCGAACAAGTATATCGACGAGACCGCGCCGTGGATACTCGCGAAGGACGAGGCTAACAAGCCGCGCCTTGCGACAGTGCTTTACAACCTGCTCGAAACGATACGCCTCTGTTCGTCGCTGCTGTACCCGTTCATGCCGACAGTAATGCCGAAGGTATGGGAGCAGATCGGCGCAAAGGACGGCGACGTTACCTACGACAACGCGGCGGTATTCGGCGTTCTGCCCGCGAACGTTACCGTTCACAAGGGCGAGGTGCTGTTCCCGAGAATAGATATCGACAAGGAGATCGACGAGCTCAACGCTATGCTCGTTCCCGAAAAGACGATAAAAGAGGACGAAGACCTCGATAAGGCGAACATCATCACTATCGACAAGTTCGCCGAGGTGAAGCTGCGCACCGGCGAGATAACCGCCTGTGAGAAGGTAGCCAAGTCCAAGAAGCTGCTCAGGATCCAGATCGACGACGGCAGACACGGCAGACAGATCGTTTCCGGCATTGCTCAGTGGTACAAGCCGGAGGATCTTATCGGTAAGAAGATAATCTTTGTGGCTAACCTTGCGGCAGCGAAGCTGTGCGGCGAGGAGAGTCAGGGTATGCTGCTTGCCTGCGACACCGAAGACGGCGGCGCAAGAGTCGTTTTCCTCGACGGCGATATCCCGAACGGAAGCACCGTGAGATAACGGCGCTTTCCGCACGAGGTGAAAAATGGGCAAAAAGAAAACCAACAAAGTCAATCTGATAATATGCGGCATCGCGTTTATCATAATGGTTGTTGTGCTGTTCTCGGACGGCATAGACAACATATTTAACGCGCTGAAACAGATGAACCCGCTGTTTCTGATCGTTTCTGTGCTGTGTATGGTTGTTTACTGGTTCGGTGAAGCGACAGCCACGCATCTTGCCGCAAAGAGCCTTGAACCGGACACAAAATTCAAGACCTCGCTGCTCGTGACGATGATCGGGCAGTATTTCAACTGCATAACACCGTTCGCTTCCGGCGGACAGCCTATGCAGGTATATACTTATATGAAGAACGGGCTGACGCTCGGCTCGGCGATGACCGCGCTGCTCAGCCGCTTTATCGTGTACCAGTTCACACTTACGGTGTACTCGATAGTATTCCTTGTATTCAAGCTCTCGATGTTCACCGAGGGCGAGCTGAAACCGCTGACATTCCTTGTTATAGTGGGATTTGCGATAAACACGTTCGTGATCGTGCTGCTGATAATGCTCGCGTTTTTCCGCAAGGCGACGAACAAGTTAGCGCACGCGGTGGTAAAGCTGCTCGGCAAGATACGCATAATCAAAGATGTTGACGACACGATCGAATACATCGACAAGGAGCTTGAGCAGTATTACGAGAACTTCCTGTTTATCAAGAGCCGTCCGCTGATGATATTAAAAATGTTCATCGCGACGGTTATACAGCTTCTGGTGTATTTCTCGATAACGTACATCATATATCTCGGATTTGGCATGACCAAGACCGATTTTTTCACGATAATCGCGTGTCAGGCGTTCGTACTGATGATCTCGTCATTCGTACCTCTGCCCGGTGCAATGGGAGCCGCGGAGGGCAGCTACGCCGCCTTCTTCAAGGGCATCTTCGGTATGCACTACACGGTGGTATCAACGTTTATATGGCGTTTTCTGACATTTTATCTCCCGATACTTGTGGGAATAGTGATAAACCTCAGACTTTCGAGAAGCGGCGTCAACTTGAATGAAGCCGCGGATATCATAAAGGAACAGGAGGAAAAGGTGAATGGATAAGCTCGAACAGGAAAAGCTGCCTGAGGATATGACCGACGAGGAGCGCGAGGAATACCTCAGAAAGCAGGAAATTTACGAAAATGCGGCAAATACCCTCCAGGGCGCTATCGCGTGCATGGACTTCATTCCTCAGACTGCATACGGTCCTCCCAATGCAATGCCTACGGGGTTCCCGGGTATGATGCTTATGAATCCCGGCTCCGTCAACGGACCCTCTTTCATCGAGCCGTGCGCAAAGTGGCTCGAACCCGGCAAGTGGCAGTGCTCCTGCGGCAGCAACAACACCTCGAAATTCTGTCCCGAATGCGGCAGCTCCGCTCCTCCCCCTCCGTGGGACTGCCCCAACTGCGGCCACAAACAAAACCTCGGCAAATTCTGCGTCGACTGCGGCGGGGAACGCCCCGCGGCGAATGCGTAGCGACATTCTTCTATCGATGGGTGCATTGCACGAGGCGATGGTAGTTGCCGTCAAGAGCGCGCACGATGCGCGCATATAAAACGGCAACGACAGCACACTCGGTTAGTTACTCTCTTCTATACATGGTAAAAAGAAACCGCACAGATTGTAAGTCTGTGCGGTTGTTTGTTACTTTAGAAACGAAGTCTTTGCCAACCCCACTGCGTTTCTATCAGAGTTGCCCATAGCTGTACGCTCTGAAATACTGCATTGGATTTATCGGAAGTTTCTTTAATGCGCGCATCGTGCGCGCTTTTGGAAACTTCCTTACGGCATCGTGCCGTAGGGTGTCAAGCCCCCTTTTTTAAAGGGGGCTTGCGGGGTCGCAGGGGCAGAGCCCCCGTCTTAAAAATCTCGAAGTCTCTTATATTTCTGAAAACTGACTGTTATAGAGGCGCGCGTAGAAGCCGCCGGCGGAGAGAAGGGATTCGTGGGTTCCCTGCTCTATTATCGAGCCGTTGTTCATTACGAGGATAACGTCCGCGTCGCGTATCGTCGAAAGCCTGTGCGCAACAATAAAGCTTGTGCGCCCCTTCATCAGCTTCATGAACGCGTCCTGTATCTTCAGCTCGGTGCGCGTGTCTATGCTCGACGTTGCCTCGTCAAGTATCAGCATCGGCGGCTGACACAGCATTATACGCGTTATGCAGAGCAGCTGCTTCTGCCCCTGCGACAGCGTGCCGCCGTCCTCGCCTATCGGCGTGTTATACCCTTGCGGGAGCCTCTTTATGAAGCTGTGCGCGTGCGATGCCTTCGCCGCGGCAATAACTTCCTCGTCCGTCGCGTCGGGCTTCCCCATTACGATGTTGTCGCGGATAGTCCCCGTTATCAGCCGCGTCTCCTGCAATACCATTCCGTATGACGAGCGCAGACTGCGGCGGGTGATGTTCCTGATATCCGTGCCGTCCGCGTATATCGCGCCGCCCGTAACATCGTAAAACCTCATGAGCAGATTGATAAACGTCGTCTTGCCGCAGCCCGTGGGACCTACTATCGCTACCTTCTGACCCGGCTTTATTTCTATATTGAAGCCCTCGATCAGCCCGCGATCGGGTACATACGAAAAGCTGACATCCTCCGCCTTTATGCTGCCCTTCGCGTCGTTAAGGACAAGCGCATTTTCCGCATCCGGGGACTGCGGCGGCTCCTCGATAAGTTCAAAAAGCCTTGCCGCGCACGCAAGCGCGTTCTGGAGCTCCGTCACAACGCCGGAGATCTCATTGAAAGGCTTGGTGTAGCGGTTCGCATAACTTAAAAAGCAGGACAGCTCGCCGACGGTTATTCCCGCCGCGCCCGTTGCGCTGCCGTCTATGACCGACAGTGCGCCGAAAAGACCCACCGCGGCATAAACAAGGCTGTTGACGAAGCGCGTGCTCGGATTTGTCAGCGAGGAAAAGAACGTCGCGCGCAGTGAGCATTTTTCAAGCCGCTCGTTTATCTCCTCGAATTTCGCCGTCGCCTCGTCCTCGCGGCAAAAGGCTTTGACTGTCTTCTGATTTCCTATCGTCTCGTCAATGCAGGCGGTCTGCTCGCCGAGAATTTCCGAGCGCTTCTTGAACATATTGTATGTGCTGTTCGCGATAAAACGCGCAACAAGCAGCGAAACCGGGGTCAGCACGACTACCGCGAGCGTTATCCACGGGTCAAGCGCAAGCATGAACCCGAGTGTGCCGAGTATAGTGACAACTCCCGTAAAGAGCTGCGAAAAACCGAGCAGCAGCCCGTCCGCGAACTGATCGGCATCGGATATGACGCGGCTCACGATATCTCCGGTGCTTTTCGTGTCGAGATATGAGAGCGGGAGGACTTCGATGTGCCGGAACGCGTCGTTTCTTATATCGCGCACAACGTCGAACACGATACGGTTGTTTATAACTCCCATGAGCCATTGCAGCAGGGCGGTAATACCGGCGACAATGCCGATCACCAGAAGCATCGGAGGGATAGCGTCAATGTTGATGACACCGTTCACCGGAACAAGGCAGTCTATGACATTTCCTATCAATATCGGGATCGCCAGCGCACCCGCGACGGTGATAACCGCAAGGAGCATCGAAAGCAGCATAAGCCCGATGTATTTTCTTATATAACGAAGGACTTTACGGAGTGTGGCTTTGTTCTTCATGCGCTCTCGCCCCCTTCCTTCCTGAACTGCGAATCGTATATCTCCTTATATACGTCACAGCTTTCCAGAAGCTCGGCGTGGGTACCGATACCGGCGGCTTTTCCGTCGTCGAGTACGATTATCCTGTCCGCGTGCATTATCGAGCTTGTCCGCTGCGACACGATGAACACGGTAGTGTCTTTGAGCGAGCGCAGAGCGCTGCGCAGTGCCGCGTCCGTCGCAAAGTCGAGCGCGGAGGAGCTGTCGTCGAGTATAAGTATCTCCGGCGCTCCGACAAGGGCGCGTGCAATGGTAAGGCGCTGGCGCTGTCCGCCGGAGAAGTTTGCGCCGCCCTGCTCTACCCTGCAATCGAGCCCGTTTTCCTTCTTGTCTATGATATCCTTTGCCTGCGCAGTCGCCAATGCGGCGAGAATTTCCTCGTCAGCGGCGTTATTGTCCCGCCACTGCATATTTTCCCGCAGCGTCCCGGCAAAAAGCACCGCCTTCTGCGGCACAACGCCGATCTTCCCGCGCAGCGCCTCGATATCGTACTCCTTTACGCTTCTGCCGTCTATGAGAACTTCACCGTCGGAAGCGTCGTAAAAGCGCGGTATAAGGTTGACGAGCGTTGTCTTTCCGGAGCCGGTACCGCCGATAATGCCGATCACCGAGCCCTTTTCGGCTCTGAAATCTATGCCGGTAAGCGAGTTTTCGGCGGCATTGCCATATCTGAAGCAGACCCCGCGGAACTCCACGGAATACGGGCTGTCCGCTCTGCCGTCCTTTTCGCTGCCGCCCTCCATTCCCGTACCGCCGTCAAGCGCGGACTGTATGCGCTTTCCGCAGGCTGCCGCCTTGGTTATGGTGATTATGAGATCGGCAAACTTTATAAGCTCGACGAGTATCTGCGACATATAATTATACAGAGCGACAACCTGCCCCTGTGTGAGCAGCCCCGCCTCGACGCGAAGCGCCCCTGTCCGGATAAGCACGATAATGGCGAGGTTGATAAGCGCAAAGGTTATCGGGTTCATGAGCGCGGATATGCGCCCGGCGGTACGCTGAACGTGGGTAAGGCTGTCGTTTTCGTGCGCGAACTTCTCGGTTTCTCTGTCCTCGATACAAAAAGCGCGTATCACTCTCGCACCGCTCAGATTTTCACGCGTCCTGCCGAGAAGCCTGTCCAGACCGGCGCGGACTTTCCCGTACAGCGGCAGCCCCGCGAGCATTATCCCCATAACCACTGCCGCAAGCACGGGTATCGTCACGGCGAATATAAGCGCAGAGCTCACGTCTATCGTGAACGCCATTATCATAGCGCCGAACACCACGAACGGCGAGCGCAGCAGCAGGCGCAGGGTCATATTCACGCCGGTCTGCACCTGTGTGAGATCGCTCGTCATACGGGTCATCAGCGTTGATGTTCCCATTTCGTCAAGATCGGAGTACGAAAGTGTCTGTATATGCCGGAAAAGGGCGTTGCCGACGGTCTTTGAAAAACCCGTGGCTGCCTTTGCGGCGAAAAACTGCGCGGTTATCGAAAAAGCGAGACCGAGCGCCCCGAGTCCCACAAGCACCGCGCACATCAGCACGACATGATCCTTGTCGCCGTTTCCGATGCCGGTATCTATGATATCCGCGACTACGAGCGGCACAAACAACTCAAGCACCGCTTCTGTACACTTGAAAAGCGGTGCAAGTATTGTTTCCTTCAGATATCCGTGGGTGAGATATTTCAGCAGCTTTTTCATTATCCGTCTTCCTTTTGCAGTACAATACAACCTGTATTATATCACATTGAACCGCCGCTGTCAATTCGGGATAAATAAGGTTATAAACGGAGTTATAGTACCTATAGTTCTTTTTCGCCCGCGAAAAGTTTTGTTTTCCTTTTAATATTCTCTTCCTGCGTGGCGAGTCACTTTCCGTCTACAGCGACGGAAAGTAACCAAAGGACGCCGCTCCCGCCCGCCTCTCTTCGAGTCACCGGTGACTCTGTTCTGTGGGATAGTTTAAATTGGTGCCCTCAGAGTAGTCGGGCGGGAGGACTGCACGGACAAGTCTCTGCTCCGCCGATTCGCGGCGGGTTCAGAGTTTTGTTGGCTGAAAAAGTAAATGCTGTTACCGTGATTATTGTACACTCACCCCGGCGTAGTAATGCCGTATTATATCCGCGGCAGAGCTTCCGTTAAGTGCCATTGCGTTTGCCCCGTACTGGCTCAGCCCCGCTCCGTGTCCCGCGCCCTTTGTTGTGAATGTGAATATCCCGTCCTCGTACTTCACGGTAAACGCCGGAGAGCGAAGCCCGAGTATGCGCCAGAGATCGCCGCCGGAGAACGTGTTCCTGCCGATCTTCACGGAAATGACGTATCCGTCCTCGTTCGTGCTTATGTCCGTGAACCACTTATCCGGGTCCGCAGGTATCTCGATCCAGTTGTCATACGCGATCAGAGCCTTTCGTATCTCCTCATACTTCATCTCGTTCACACATTCATAGTTTATATATTCCCTGTCCGGGGTGCTTGACGCGGCGCGAAGATACGGCAGCGCAGTCCCCCATATATACTCGGACGGGCAGGTATTGCCCGCGCTCACGGAATGATATACCGCGTATATCGGCTCGTTTTCATACGTTATTATATGCGTTCTGCCGTAGCTTGCCGCGGCACGGATATTTTCCGCGTAGCTTTCGTAGCTGTCGCCGTACATTTCCGCCCGCTTCTCCGGGGTGAAATACGGCTGACAGACCCGGCTTTCGTCCGATATATCCGCGCCGTCCGGTATTTTTCCGCTGCCGTGAAGCTCGCCCATAAGCCGGAGCGCATAAGTCGCGGAAGCTGCTGCCTGCGCTTTAAGAGCCTCGGGCTCGTAATTCACGGCTATCTGCGCGGCAAGACAGCCTTCTATGTACTCTTCTGCGGTCACGCTCCGCACCTCTCCGGTATCGGAAATGTAAACGTCAAGCGTGTCCGGAAACACGGGCGCGGGCGTTACGACAGCGGCAGTCTGCTCCGGCTGCCGGGACAGCAAAGCGGGCAGCCCGAATATCATAACCGCGAACATTATGAGTATAATAATGATATCCTTCATTTTCATTCTCCTTAAATTTTACTAAATTATATTGACTTAATCATGAAAATATACTATAATATAGTTTGTATTTTCTATGATCTCGCAAAGGAAGACAGAAATGAAGAAAAAATCAAATAAGCTGATCGTTATATTTGCCGCAGTCGCAGCCGTTGCTTGCGGTATATTAAGATTCTTTCAGATCACGACGCTCACCGATCTTGACACCGGCTGGTTCCTGAAAGGCTCCGAGTTCGGCGGTATCATGATATATATTGCGCTCGCTCTGTCGGCGGCAATATTCATAGCACTTGCAATTCTCGGAAAAAAGAAAGGCGACGCGGCATACTATCTTTCGTCCGACGGTATGGGCAGCAACGCGACACGCTTTCTCGGCATTGCGGAATTCGTGAGCGGTCTGCTTATCGCTTCGGAGGTGCTCGGGGACAACAACCCGTTTCAGATCGCGGCGATAGTTATATCCGCACTAAGCCTTATCGTATCGGGATTTATGCTGCTCGGGCATATCGTACCGCCTGCAATTACCGGACATCTAAAGCTCGTGACGGCGATCGGATTTTTCCTGCGCACGACGAATTTCTTCGGCTCCGATCTTACGGTGCTCACCCACGCCGAGAACCTGATAGTTCTGTTATCATATGTCTGTGCAACATACTTCCTTATTTCGTCCGCCCGCTTCTATTCAAGGCTTGAAACAAGAAAATCCCGTCTGCGCGAGGTGATCGCCGCCGGTGCAGCATTCATTCCCTCTATGACACATACGGTTTCTTTCCTTGCGGCAACGTTCTTCGGAAGCGAAGGCGCGAAACGTTTCGTCTCGCTCAACATGGATATCGCCGCAACAGCGATAATAAGCGGAATGTTCCTGTTCGTGCTTTTCTTTACGGAAAAGAAAAAGACCCTTATCCCGCTTGCCGACGAGGAATAATCTTCAAAAAATAAATAAGTATAAAATACAGCTTCCTTTCGGATAATAATACCGAAAGGAAGCTGATCTTATGCACAGCAGCGAAAAGCCGAAGCTGCCGATAGGTCTTGGGACCGCTCTTGCGGAAAATACGGGCGCGCTCAAATATTTCTCCGAGCTGTCCGCCGAAAAGCAGCGCAAGGTCATCGAGCATACCAACA
>JAFPUE010000115.1 GCA_017395555.1 Ruminiclostridium sp.
TGCTTGATTTTATAGGTATTGCGATGTACCCGAAGGGGTTTGATATCGGTATAAAGCATATCACGCTCTCAACCTGCGGCATCGTCCCGAAGATATACGAGCTTGCCGACAGTCCCACACCCGTCAATCTCGCGATAAGTCTTCACGCCCCCGATGACGTGCTGCGCGGGAGGATAATGCCGGTGACCCGCAAATACAGCACAGCGCAGATACTCGAAGCGGCGAAATATTATTCCGAGAAGAACAACCGCCGCATAACGTTCGAGTACACGATGCTCGACGGCATAAACGACAGTGACGACTGCGCCCAAAAGCTCTCCGCCCTGCTCAAAGGTATCAACTGCTACGTCAACCTGATAAGGTACAACCCCAACGAAGGCTGCGATTTCAGATGCTCCCCTCACGAGCGTATCATGGCTTTCTACGATATCCTCAAAAAGAACGGCACCGGTGTCACCATGCGCCGCTCCCTCGGCACCTCCGTCAACGCCGCCTGCGGCCAGCTTGCGGCAAGCCGCCGATGAGAGAGACTTTAAGAGAATTTTAAGAGATTTTTTAGAGATGTCGCTGCCGCGGGCCGCGCGGAGTCCGCGCGGGGACAATCCGCCGCACGAGTGAGGTTTTATTTCACATCTTGCATAGGCGGCGACTCATTGACAGCCTCTGTTCTGACCGTTGCCGCAGTCTCTACTATTCCGCTCTCATCAATGGGGAGACAGATTCGTTCATCTTGTGCAGGCTGTGTTTGATATTTTGTTCGGATAACAGAGAAGCGCCCTTTGCTTACGCATCGGGCGCCTTGAGTTTATTTACAGACAATTTGAAAATGCAGAAAAGTTCCTGATCTCGTCACGATTCAGATATGCGCCGTAGGTGGTCTCCCCGTTTAGCGGGGAGGTGTCACCTTTAGGTGACAGAGGGTCGCTGCACGATGCAGCGATTGACCGCCCAAAGGCGTGCATTGATGCACGCTGCAAAGCGATCACAGCTGACTCCGAAAGACTCGCTCCACAATTATTCATTATTCATTACGGTTATGTGGTACAGACCATCAGCTCCGCGGGAGAGAGAGGTGGAGGACGGGAGATCGAGTACGGGGACGGAGGAAAGAATGTCGAGAGAGCGGTCAAGGAAATACAGCGTTTCCCCTGTTTTAAGGCTGAAATTCGTCTGGTGACGCATAAGCGCCGAGGTCTCACGGTTGTTCTTGCAGACGATGATAACGGTGTCGCCCGGAGCAAGATCAATGTCGGGAACAGTGTATTTCTGCGGCTCGTCAATGTCGTCGGAAAGATAGTAGCCTTTCAGGTTTACGGAATCGGAAGAGTGATTGCATATCTCTATCCAGTCGCCGTCACCCGATGTGTAAAGCTCGCTGATATAAACGGTGCCGCTGCTCTCCGTCTGTCTGAGGAAAAGGGATATCTCAACAATGTTGCTGCTGTCGGCATTTCCGCTGTTCACGGTTACAGTGTCGCCGTCAAAGCGTACCCCGTTTACCTCCCAGTGATCGACGGCGTAGCCGTCATAAGGCGCCGCGCGGAATATTGTGGAATTTTCGGCGTAGTAGTTCACGGCAAATGTGTCGCCCGCGTTCAGCATCCGGGAGCCTGCGATCACGGCCGCACCTGTCGGAACGCGGAAATTGACTTTGTATTTGTTGCCGGAGTAGCCGAAAATGTTCATTATGCTCTTGTTCATTATCGCCGAGCGGTACGATGCAAAGTCGCGTATCTGATTGCGGCTGTCCTCAAAGGAATATGAGTTTGCCCATTTGGAGATGATGCCGTTTTTGAGCGCATACATCTGCTCGTTGTCGCTCTCCGCACAAAGCTCGTCAAGCACCGCGTTCACGTTGTCCGGAGCAAATACCCCGTCCTGCAGCTCGCATATAGTGTTCGCGAATTTCTCCCGCATATCCTGCCTGTTGAGAAGTCCGGCGAGTATGTGAGAAGCGCCCTTCATGTGCTTGCCGGTAAGCACGGCGCGAAGTGTGTCGTCGGAATAGCCGTTGCCGTAAAGCCCCCAAGCGTACTCCGCGTCAAACAGCAGAAATCTCCACTTGCCGTCAAGGTATTCGCCTGTTGTTTCCTCGCCCTCGGACGGGTAATATCTCCATGCCTTGAAATTGTTTCCCGGCCAGTCCTTGTTGTCGATGTAGATCTGCATCGCATAGTACAGCATAAGATCGTCGATATCGACAAGGGAGCAGAATTCGTTGAAATACAGATCGACGGTGAGGTCCTTCTCGGCAAGCGCGACTACCTTCTGCCAATCCGCGACTGCCTGCTCGTCCTCCGGGTCATCACTGTCAACGTCAAGCTCCTCCGTACCGACAATGCGGAAGTTGTCCTTGTTCCCGCCGTACATCATTTCGAGATAGTCCGCGGAATACGCCTCGTGCAGCCACGAAAAGCCGTAGTAGCTGCCGTTTAAGAATACCGCCGCGGGACGCACCGCCTGTGTATCGGGAAATCCCGCCAGCGAAGCAAGCCGCATTGTAAGCTCGTCTCGCAGTCCCGCAAATTCGCGGTCATTCGCGCCGTTGCGGAGCGTTATGCGATCGTATCTTGTGTTAAAATTGCCGGACGCGTCTCTGTCCCCCGTGAAGAACGGGTACTTGAATTTGCCGTTGCCCTCGCTGTAAGCGTTGCGCGCAAAAAGCCGCCACGATTTCTGGTCAACGGCACGCGAATACCCGCCGACTACCCTTGCACCCGCAGCCTGCGATATCAGCCTGTCACCGGTGCTGTCGAAAACCTCGACGTACATATCGCGCTCGCTCTCGCGTCCGCGGATATTGTAGTTTGCTGGAGACGTCGGATTGACCTCGCCGCCCTTGTACTCGTTTTTCATGTACTCGTCGCGAAGGTAGCCTTCCGTCGCTATGCCGTTGTAGTAGTCGTACAGGTTGTACTCGTCGGAGGACAGCACAAAAACGAGCGTGTCGTCGGAAAAACGCTCGGAAACGTTTCTTCCGGTAACATAGCTCTTTACCGCGATATCGCTTGTATTGCCGCCTGTGACTGCTATCGCTTTTATTGTGTTCGCGGTGACCTTGTTTTTCGCGGAGATGTGTATGGGTCCCGTGTAGCGCTTTGAGTCTGCTGTTGGGTCATTCCCGTCGGTGGTGTAATAGATGACCGCGTTCTCGTCCGGGAATGTCAGCTCAACGTCAAAATCGCTGTCGTGGAATGCCTTTTGCGGCGAAAAAGAAATGCCGGTGACCGCGCTCGTTAATTCATTCTCATCGCCGGAGACAGTTTCCGCCTTGTCCGAAGCATCGGTGTACGAGGTGGAGAGCTGCACCTGCATATCGGAATGGTTTTCGAGCATGAACGCGGCGGTAACACCCACTGCGGCAAGTATTATAAGCAGGATGATCAGTTTTTTCATGATACGTTTCGGGTAAGTTTGTAGAAGTTCAACGTTACGGGCTCCGGCTTTGCCGCCGAGTGCGGTCTGACCTCGCTGCCCGTGAATTCAAATCCGCATTTCCGTATAACGCGGTTGCTGCCGATGTTTTCTTTCACCGCTTCTATAAGCAGTGTCTCGTATCCGTCGGAGAAAAGCTCGCCGATAAACGCTTTGAGCGCCTCGGTCATATAGCCGTTGCCCCAGAAACGCTTTCCGGAGCAGTACCCTATCACCGGGCAGCCGTCCCTGTACTCGACGACATCTATCATTCCGATAATCTCGCCGGTGCTTTTCAGCACTATCACATACCGGTAGCAGTCCGGGTTTTCGTAATCCTTCAGCCAGATATCGACAAGCCGCTTTGTCTCGGAAACGTCCTTATGCGCGTACCACGTCATATACTTCGGCACTTCCGGGTCACTCGTCCATGTATCGAACATGGACTGTGCGTCGTCCGCCATGATACGGCGCAGTTTAAGTCTTTGGGTCTCGGGTTCTGTCATTTTATTCACCGTTTATCATTTCAAGCAGCTCGTCCTCGCCGATTATTTTCAGTCCGAGCTCCTCCGCCTTTGTGAGCTTGCTGCCTGCGGCTTCGCCAGCAACTACATAGCTCGTTTTCTTTGACACGGAGCCCGCGCATTTCCCGCCGAGGCTTTCTATCATTTCCTTTGCCTGCTCGCGTTTTAAGGTGGGGAGCGTGCCGGTTAGCACGAACGTCAGTCCCGCGAATTTATCGCCGCCCGCCGCCTTGTCGTAGTCGAATTTCAGACCGTGACCGCGGAGCTTTTCGATAAGCTCACGCATCTGCGGATCGGCGAACGCGTCCGCAACGTTCCTCGCGAGCACATCACCGAATTTGTCAATCGTGAGGATATCGTCGGCAGAAGCGTTCATTACCCCGTCAATATCGCCGAAGCGCTTACACAGCAGCTCCGCCGAGCGTCTGCCGATACCGCGTATTCCGAGCGCGAAAATGAGCCTGTCCGGCTGGTTCTGCTTGGAGCTTTCTATCGCTTTGAGCAGGTTGCCCGCCGACTTTTCCTTGAAGCCGGGCAGCGAGAGAACGTCCTGCATATTGAGTGCGTAAAGATCGGCAGGAGAGCTTACCAGCCCGCTTTCGCACAGCTGCTTCACAACGGCTTCTCCGAGACCCTCGATGTTCATTGCGTCACGGGAAGCGAAATGCTCGATACCGCGTAAAAGCTGCGCGGGGCAGTTCGGGTTTATACAGCGTATTGCCGCTTCCTCGTCGCTCTTAACTGTCGGGTGACCGCAGACCGGGCATTTGTCCGGGAGCCGGAATGTCGCGCCGCCGCAGTGCTTTGTTACACGGACGATCTCGGGGATTATCTCGCCGGCCTTGCGGACGGCAACGGTATCTCCTACGGTTATCTCCAGCTTGTCCATAATGTCCTGATTGTGCAGGGACGCGCGGGATACGGTGGTTCCGGCAAGCATTACCGGGTCAAAAATCGCCACGGGAGTAAGTGCGCCGGTTCTTCCGACGTTCACTTCTATCTCACGGAGCACGGTTTCCTTTTCCTCGGGCGGGTATTTGAACGCCACCGCCCACTTCGGCACCTTCGATGTTGAGCCGAGGATATCACGCTGCGAAAGATCATCGACTTTGATGACAGCGCCGTCTGTGTCGTAAGCGTAGCCGTGCTTTTCCTCGCCTATCCCGCGAATACGCGCGATGGCATCGTCTATCGTTTTGCACACGATATGTCCGACGGTATGAAAACCGAGTGAACGCAGATAATCGAGGGTTTCGCTGTGTCGGGTAAAGGTCTTGCCCTCGATCTGCTGAATGTTGAATATAAAAATATCGAGCGAGCGCTTTGCCGTAACGGAGCTGTTCTTCTGCCGGAGCGAGCCTGCCGCGGCATTACGGGGATTTTTCGCGGGCTGTTCGCCGTTTTCTTCCTGCTCCGCAACCAGCTTCGCGAAGCTCTCGCGCGGCATATAGACCTCACCGCGCACTTCAAGGAACGGCAGCTTCTCCGTCAGTCGCAGCGGTATGCTTTTTATTGTGCGTAGATTTTCGGTTATGTCCTCGCCGACAAATCCGTCGCCTCGTGTCGAACCGCGCACAAATACGCCGTCACGGTATTCAAGTGATACCGAAAGCCCGTCTATTTTCGGCTCCACGGAATACTCCGGCTGCACCTCCTTACGGACGGATGCGTCGAAGCCGTACAGCTCCGCCTCGCTGAAAACGTCCTGCAAAGAGCCCATCTGCACGGTATGCGTGACTTTCTCAAAGGAGGAAGAAGCCGCACCGCCCACACGCCTTGTGGGTGAAAACTCCGTCACGAGCTCCGGGTGCTCGGCTTCGATAGCCTTTACCTCACGCATGAGCGCGTCGTACTCGTCGTCCTCGACAGTCGGCTCGTCGAGCACATAGTAGTTGTAGTTGTGCTTTTCGATAATATCATAAAGCTCATAGAGCCTTGTTTTCACGTCTTTAGCCGTCATAAACCTTCCTTTCGGCAATAACTGCATCCGCGCTTTCGCGCTTACGTCCTTTTGTGGTCACATTTGTATGCGCGCCTCCTTGCGCGCTTTGGGTGACCACTACCAATGCTTCCTGCATTGCCGGACGGGACCAGCTCTACGCTGTTCGGCACTGTAATGCACGCATCGTGCGTGCTTTTGGTGCCGAACTCAATGCCTCCTGCATTGAGGCTGGATCGCGCAAGGGCAAAGCCCTTGACCCAAATCCCGTAACACGGAAAATAAAAGTCTGTAAGAATATTGTAATGAAAGATTATTATAATTCGATATTAGCAAGCTCCGAAACGTTTCCCTCATCGAGGATTATGTTTGAATAAGAATCGGGGACGCTGCCGACAATAACGGTCTGCGCGATAAGTATGTCGTAGGTTATCGCAACATCCTCGGAATAGCCCGTCATCATCGGCGAGATCTCCGCATCGACTTCAAGTATTATGCTGTGTATCGTCTGATTTATACCCGCGCTCTTGAAGCTGCTTTTCAGCCGTGTTTCCGCCCTGCCCTTCGGCTCCATGCGGAACACGAGCTCGTCCCCCGTGCCGTACAGGAAGCTCAGCCCGGTAAGCGTACCGAGAGATATGCGCACAGTCTCGTCTCCGAGCGCGTCTATCCCCTCGTTCACCGCGTCATTGAGCAGCGCCTTTAAGCTGTTGATCTTCACGCGGTCAGTGTTGAGCGCGGCAATGCGCCCGTCGGAATCAAAGGTGAAGCTGACGATATCGCCCGCCGTTTCCTCGCCTCCGAGCCTGTCGAATACGGCATTGCTGATGATACGCTCCGCGGCTGTGCGGCATTTGTAGTCGAGCAGTGTTTTCAGCGTCGGGCGAATGAACACGTCTATCCCCGCGAGAAGCACCGCGCAGAATATCCCGAGCACCACAAGAAGCGTACCTGCCCTGCGCAGCAGATTTCTTTTCGTCGCTTTCCCGCCGTTACATATCATATCATCACACCCCGCGTTCACATATCGAACCGGAGCGCTGCCGTCTTAAACAGACAGACAGCAGCTACGGTCAATTCAGTATATGTTTATTCAAGGTGATGTGATAAAAGACAGGCTTTATCAGTTTTTGAAGAATGTTCTGAACGCTTTGTACGCCATATAAACGTCGTTCTTGGCGGTTATCTCAAAGGGGGCGTGCATGGAAAGCACCGGAACTCCGACATCTATCGTGTCGATATCGAGGTTGGCAACATACATAGCTACGGTTCCGCCGCCGCCGAAATCAACCTTGCCGAGCTCGCCGGTCTGCCAGATAACGCCGTCCTTGTCGAGCATACGTCTTACCTCGCTCACAAACTCCGCCGAAGCGTCGCTGGTGCCGGATTTTCCGCGTGCGCCGGTGTATTTTGTTACCACAACGCCCCTGCCGGCGAACGACGCGTTGAGCTTCTCGAAAGGTTCCGCAAATGTCGGGTCAAATGCCGCGTTCACATCCGCGGACAGGCATTTTGAATGTGAAAGCAGGGTTCTGCCGTTCACGCCGAAGCACTCCGCGAGATCAAACAGGAAAAACTTCATATAGGAGGATTTGAGACCGGTGCAGCCCTCGCTGCCGATCTCCTCCTTGTCGGTAAGAACGGTGACCGCCGTTCTGTCGGGCGTACCCTTTACAGCGAGGATAGCGGAAAGCGCCGTGTACGCGCATACTCTGTCGTCCTGCCCGTAAGCGCCGATCATGCTCCTGTCGAAGCCCACGTCCTTCGCCTTGTACGCGGGAACGCACTCCAGCTCCGCGGAAACGAAATCGTCCTCCGTGATGCCGTACTTTTCGTTGAGTATACACATTATGCCGAGCTTTACAGCCTCGCTCGCCTTGTCGTCACGGAACGGACGTGAGCCGATGAGGATATTGAGCTCCTCGCCCTTTATGAGCTTCGGAGCGGGACGCTTGTACTGCTCGTCCGCAAGGTGCGGGAGAATGTCGGTTATCACGAGCACGGGGTCCTTGTCGTCCTCACCGAGCTTTACATCTACTCTCTCACCGTTTGCCTTGTATATCACTCCGTGCAGTGCCAGCGGTATCGTAGGCCACTGGTATTTCTTGATGCCGCCGTAGTAATGGGTCTTGAAATAGCCAAGCCCCTCGTTCTCATAGAGCGGGTTCTGCTTTAAGTCGAGACGCGGGGAATCTATATGCGCCGCCGCTATGTTCACGCCTTCCGCAACGGACTTTTTGCCGATTATCGCAAGAATTATCGCTTTGCCTCTGTTCACGGTATAAACGCGGTCTCCGGGCTTATAGGAAGCTCCTGCCTCAAACGGCACGAAGCCCGCCTGCTCCGCAAGTCTTACCGCTTCCGCGCACGCCTCGCGCTCCGTCTTTCCCGTATCGAGAAAGCTCTTGTAGCCCTCACAGAATTTGTCCGCCTTCGCAGTGTCCTGCTCCGACATCTCAAATCCTGTGTTCTTCCGCTTCATAAAGAGCTTTTCTTTGAGAGCGGACGCTTCGCTTGTCTTTTCGTTTTTCTTCTTGGGCATATCGTTACTTCCTTTCATTCGCGTACAGTTCACAGTACACGTTAAATGCGTTATTTATTTTATCCACATAATGCGCGGCACCTTTACCCGGTATGGTGTCAAGATGTACGCCGTCCGCAGATATTTTCGGGTCACTCACCCATCCGTCCACCGTTCCTATGCCGGAGAAATAAGCCGCGGCGGCAGTTTCCATGCAGCCGAAATGCCGGATCAGATAGCTTACCAGATACGCCCCGTAGCGGATATTCGTCTCCGGATCGTACATATCGTCGTAGGTGATGTCGTCGCTGTCGCCGAGCCTGAACTTCACCCAGTCGAACGAGGTCTCCATAAGCTGCATCAGCCCGCGTGCGCCGACATCGGACTCCGCCTTCGGGTCAAACCCGCTCTCGGTCTTTATAAACGCGTAGATCACATACTTGTCGATATCGTATTCTTCCGCGTATTTCTCTACATATTCGGAATACTTCATCGGGTGCGTTGCCAGCCTGAACTCGTGTTCCACCTTCTCGTAGCCCTTCATAACCGCGAATAACGCGGCTCCGAAGAACACGAAAGCAGCGATTATTATGAAGACGGCTCTTACGCCTTTACTTTTTCTCAAAAAAACTCTCCTTAACGGCAGCGGAGGTCTGTGCGAGCCGCGCTCTGAACTCCGCGATATCTCCGCTGTTTTCTATGCAGTACTGCGTGTGCTCGCGGAAGAAATCGGCTCCGTGCTGCGACGAGAGACGTTTTTCAGCCTTTTCACGCGATATCCCGTCACGCTTCATTATCCGCTCCGCGCACAGTTCCTTGTCCGCGGTCACGCTCACGATAACGTCGCACATCACATCGGCTCCGCTCTCGAACAAAGTCGGCGCGTCGAGCAGTATCAGGTTCCCGCCGATACGGGAAAGCTCCCTTACCGCGGCGACTATGTAAAACGTAATATACGGGTAGATCAGGCGATCCAGCAGCTTCAGCTTCTCCTCGTCGGAGAACACGATATCCGCGACTTTTGCCCGGTCAAGCCTGCCTTCCGGGGTTATGACATCGTCGGAGAATGCAGCCGCTATCTCTTTCAGCGCCGGCTTTCCGCGGTCAACAACCCTGCGCGCTATGATATCGCAGTCGATCGCGCAGAAGCCCTCGCGGGTGAATACACCGCAAGCCGTGGTCTTTCCGGCACCGGACATTCCAGTAAGCCCGACTATATGAACATTGTCGTTTCGGTAAAGCACGCCGCATACCTCCCTTTATTTGCAGGTATCAATCACTCTGAATCCCGCCGAACGCAGCAGCCGGTTATAGACCGCGAGCCCTATCCCGGCGGTGTCCGGCATACGGACATATACCTCCGCGCAGCCTGCGCCGTCCGCTTCGCGAAGGCTCGAAAACAGGTTCTCAGCCTGCTCCTCTGCGGTCCTGCCGTATGGGAAAGCCGTCACGTTTTCCGGCAGCGCCTCGCTCCCGAAGCCGAGATATCCGGTTCTGTTCACATTCATGTCTTCCAGGAACTCTACTATCGTTTCGTCCGTTCCCTTTACTATATATACCTCCGCGTTCGGAGAATAATGCTTGTATTTCATTCCCGGGGAAATAACCTTTGCATCCGCGTCCAGCTTTTCCAGGACTCCGCTGTCTATCACGACATGACAGTACTCGCGGAGCATTTCGGGTGTCACCGCGCCGGGACGCAGTATGCGCACCGTGTCGATTCCCTCGAAGCATACCACCGTGCTCTCCACACCGTACCGGCACTCACCGCCGTCGATTATCAGCGGTATCCTGCCGTTCATATCCTCGTAAACGTGTTTCGCGGACGTCGGGCTCGGCAGCCCGGAGGTGTTCGCCGAGGGAGCGGCAAGCGGGAATCCGCACCGCTCTATGAGTGCGAGGGTGAATTTGCTGCGCGGCATACGCACAGCCGCCGTGTCAAGTCCGCCGCAGGTCTCCGCGGGAACGTGCGGCTTTCGCGGGAATATCATGGTCAGCGGTCCCGGCCAGAAGCTCTCCGCGAGCTTCACTGCAAGCTCCGGCACACTCGCCGCGATATCATACAGCATTGCCGTCGAGCAGATGTGCAGGATAAGCGGGTTGTCCTGCGGTCTGCCCTTGGCTTCAAACACCGCCCTAACCGCGTTCACATTGTACGCGTTCGCCGCGAGCCCGTACACGGTCTCCGTCGGCACAGCCGCTATCCCGCCGCTTTTCAGCAGCTCTGCGGCTTCGTCAAGTATCTCTTCGCCCGCTTTAACGAGCTTTGTTTCAATTTTGTTCATATTCTGTAAAATTATGCAATCATTGGTTCTCGCTGCCGGCAAGCTGTGCGGCTCTGTCGGCTATCGCAAGAGCCTCGAACACCTCGTCGCAGTTGCCGTTCATGAACTGATCGAGCTTGTAGAGCGTGAGCCCGATACGGTGATCGGTGACGCGGCTCTGCGGGAAATTGTACGTTCTTATGCGCTCTGAGCGGTCTCCGGTGCCTACCTGTATCCTGCGCTCCTCGGCTATGCGGCTCGTCTGCTCATTGAGCTTCGCTTCGTAGAGCTTGGTATAGAGCATCTTCATGGCCTTGTCCTTGTTCTTGTACTGGCTGCGTTCCTCCTGACACTCGACTATCGTGCCGGTAGGCTTATGGATTATGCGTATCGCGGACTCGGTTTTGTTGATGTGCTGACCGCCCGCGCCGCTCGAACGGTAGGTCTGGTATTCAAGATCGGCGGGGTTTATCTCGACATCGACGGCTTCCATTTCCGGCAGCACCGCGACTGTGACCGTTGAAGTCTGTATCCTGCCCTGCGCTTCGGTCTCGGGAACGCGCTGCACACGGTGTACGCCGCTCTCGTATTTCAGCTTTGCGTAGGCTCCGTCGCCCTCTATCGAGAAGCTGATCTCTTTG
Organism: Ruminiclostridium sp.; assembly: GCA_017395555.1. Lineage (GTDB taxonomy): Bacteria > Bacillota > Clostridia > Oscillospirales > Ruminococcaceae > Ruminiclostridium_E. Next base: position 11,304 of record JAFPUE010000115.1, read on the forward strand.
AATCCGCCGAGCTCCGTGGGGTTGGAATTGACTGTCTCAGTCCGCCAGCCTTTAAGCTGTGCATACATCGTGTACATTCTGAACAGAGAGTTTGCGAACAGAGCGGCTTCCTCTCCGCCTGCACCCGCCCTTATCTCGACGATAACGTTCTTGTCGTCATTCGGGTCCTTCGGCAGCAGCATTACTTTCAGCTCGTCGGTATATCTTTCAAGCAGCTCACGGCTCTCGGTGAGCTGTAACTGCGCCATTTCCCGAAGCTCCTTATCCGCGCCGCTCTCATCGAGCATTTCCTTCGCTTCCGCGAGATCGGCTTCGGCCTTTTTGTACTCGCGGAATTTCTCCACGAGCGGCGACAGGTTCTTGTACTCCTTCATCAGGCTTTTGTACTGCTCCTGATCGCTTACTATCTGCGGGTCTGACAGCTTCCCGCTTATTTCCTCATATCTCTTTTCGGCTTCACTGAGCTTCCCCGTCATAGCTGATCTCCTTAAATATCCATTATATCACATAGCCGGCGGTTTTGCAACCGTTCCTGTCATCATAGCGAATCCGGATCGGTGCTTTTCCCGCAGTACGGACAAACGCTGATATCATACAGCTTCAGGTGCAGCAGATTGCCGCAGTGCGGACAGCGCACCTTGCGTATCATCCATATTACCGAAAACGCGAACAGCACCGCTCCCACAACCAGCATTATCATGGTCAGAACGCCGCCCATCACATCTATGCAGGCAGCTCCCGCACCCATGACTATACACGATGCGAACAATATAAAATATCCTATGGTTCTTGCGATCCTCGGGTTCATCAGAATATCTCTCCTATCCTCTCGGCAGCAGCCGCAAACACCGGCAGCGGCTCGGCAGCTTCTGCGTCGCCCAGCGTGTAGATCTGCGAAAGCAGCAGCCTTTTCAGCTTCGGCGGCATTTCCCTGTGCTCGCTTATCTTCCTCGGGAACATATCCTTCACTATGTCTATCTCCCAGAGCGCGTCCTGCACATCATAAGCCTCTATGCGAGCCGATGTTCCTATCTCCCAGCCGCAGGAACAGAGCGCATTCTCTATCTCGTGCGGATAGAACATCGTCTTTATGTTGAAGTGATCGGAGATGTGGTAGGACTCGCAGATCGCCTGTATATCGGCAGCCATGAAGTGCTTGTACTGCCCGAATGTCGTGGGACAGGGATCCCACTCCGCTATACATATTCTCGGCGCCCATTTACGCACCTTGTACAGGATATCGCGCAGCTCCTCCTGCGACGACAGATACCACAGGCAGTGCGACAGCACCACATATCCGAACGAATTGGGTTCAAAATCAAACGACGGGCTGAGGATATTCACCCCGAGGTCTATGTTTATGCGGTCTCCGAAGTGCGAGCCCATGAGCCGTTCCCGCGCCATACCGAGGTTTTCCGGCGAGCCGTAGTTCTCGTTGGCGAGATCGACGGCGTAAACATAGCCGTTCTCGCCCGTGGTGTAAGCGAGCGCCGCAGTGGTTTCACCCTGCCCGCAGCCTATCTCAAGCACCCTGCTTCCGAAATATATCTTCCACAGATCGACGAGCCGCAGTCTGTGCTCAATGCGCTTCTGCGTGATGTCGCCGGTGAAGCCGGACAGGTGCATTATCTCTTTTGCGCGTTCCTCGACGGTTTTCTGCATAACAATTCCTCTAAAAACAAACTGCCCTCTGAAAACCAGAGGGCTTACGCTGTCAGTCTGACATATTACGGTGTCTTGCCGGGAGAGCGGACATTACTGTGCGCGCTGTACCTTGCCCGAACGCAGGCATCTTGTGCAGGCATATACTCTGCACGGCGTTCCGTCAACAATAGCCTTTACCTTCTGTACATTGGGCTTAAAGGTTCTGTTTGTACGTCTGTGTGAATGGGATACGTTGATACCGAAAGTGACACCCTTGCCGCAGATCTCGCATTTTGCCATGGGTTAAGCACCTCCTCTTATAACTTCTGATTTGTCAAATGCGCCGTTTTCAAGCCATTTTTTACATTAAGTGTATGTATTATAACACATTCATTTCCATTTGTCAAGTGTTTTTTATTATAATTTTACGTTTTATCTGTGTGAATTGTATATCGTTAAATATTTTTGGCGCAAGTAAGGCTCCGGAAGGCTTGCAGACCCATATTTTGCCCATAATATGAAAAAAGACTTGCAAAATTACGCAATATATAGTATAATAGGAATATATTGCCGAAAAGAACCGCTATATATGAACCCGCAGCCACCGCAAAAGGCTGCGGACAGATAATATCGGCGCAAAGAACAAAAGAATTGAGGTTTCCCAATGTTAAGTGCGATAAGAACCGGAAGCATGATAGAGATAATACTTACGGCATTCTCTCTGCTCGTAATGCTGTTCGTCGTCTTCCCCGTACATGAGTGCTCCCATGCCCTCGCGGCAAAGCTGCTGGGCGACGATACCGCGGAAAGACAGGGCAGACTTACCCTGAACCCGTTCGCTCATCTCGATATAATGGGTACTATCGGTATCCTCGCGTTCGGTATAGGCTGGGCAAAGCCGGTGCCGGTCAACCCCTCACGCTGCCGTAAGGTCAGCCAGAAGGCGGCTATGGCTATAACCGCGGCTGCCGGACCTATGGCGAATTTCGTATCCTCGCTCATTTTCATGATAATCATGAAAGTCCTGATAGTGACATCGGGCGATAACACTCCCGACGCGCTCTACTACATCATTTTTGCCCTGCGTATCATCATTGAAATAGACCTTTTCAACGGCGTGTTCAACCTCCTGCCCGTTCCGCCGTTTGACGGCTCGCGCGTATTCTTCGCGTTCCTGCCCACCAAATACTACTTCTCCATTATGAAATACGAGCGGTACATCATGATCGCGCTGCTTATCCTCATGTGGACGGGCATACTCTCTATCCCCTTCTCGCTGCTGTCCGATCTGCTTTACAGCCTGCTCGATCTGATAACGAAGTTTATCTGCTGATATGGAGGAGCTGAATTTCAAGCTCGAGATATTCGAGGGACCGCTCGATCTGATGCTGAACCTCATCTCGAAGCATAAACTGAATATCCGCGATATCGAGATATCCGTACTGCTCGATCAGTTCCTTGATTATCTCGATAAGATGCAGGAAGCCGACATCGACGTGGCAGGCGAATTTGTTGAAATGGCGGCGCACCTCATCTACATCAAGACTGCGGAGCTGCTGCCGAAGCACGAAGTCGAGGCTCTGAAAAAAGAGCTGTCCGGACGGCTTATCGAATACGCGATGTGCAAGGCGGCGGCGGAGAGACTGAAAAACTATTACTGCGGCGACAGCGTATTCGTGCGTGCTCCGCTGGAGCTTCCCGTTGACAACACATACAGGCTGTTCCACGACAGGTACGAGCTGCTTGACAACTACACCGCCGTCAGCACCAAGAGCGAAAAGCTCAAAAAGGAAGCCAAGCAGGTATTTCAGCCTATCGTCGCGCAGACTTATGTGAGCGTGTTCTCGAAGCTGATATATGTGCTGCGCAACCTTCGCAGCGGCAGCGATATTGAAGTCAAATCGCTGTACAAGGGACAGACCCGCTCGGCGCAGGTAGCGATATTTCTTGCGCTGCTGGAGCTTTCAAAGCGCGGCAGAGTGGAGTTCTCCGAGGACGGCGGGCATATCGTGATGACCCGCGGGAACGAAAACGGCGAAAATGCCGATAACGGCGCAGAGACAGACAAGGATACAGAGGAGACCGCAGAATGACAGTAACGGAAGGCGTTGCGGCGATCGAGGCGATAATGTTCGCTTACGGTGAGCCGATAACCATAGAAAAGCTCTCGGAGGCTTCGGGCATAGAGGAAGAGACCGCCGTGAAGCTCATAGATACACTTGAAAGACAGTACAACGTCCGTGAGAGCGGGCTGCGGATACTGCGGATTAACGGGGCTTTCCAGATAGCCGCGAGATCGGAGTTTTCCGACAGCATAAAGAAGGCTCTCGAAACAAGGAAGCAGCAGCCGCTGTCGCAGGCGGCAATGGAAACGCTGGCTATCGTGGCGTACAACCAGCCCGTCACAAACGGCTTTGTGGAGCAGGTACGCGGCATAGACAGCAGCAGCGTCGTGCGCAGTCTTGTTGAGCGCGGACTGCTTGAAGAAGCGGGAAGGCTTGATCTTCCCGGCAGACCGATCTCCTACAAGACCACGGATAATTTCCTGCGCTGCTTCGGGCTGACCTCTATCGAGGAGCTTCCTCCCCTGCCTGACCGCGAAGGTCAGCTCGACTTCGACGAACTCGAAAAAATGGAGCAGGAAAAAGAGCTCGAATACCCCGCAAGCACGCAAGGAGAAGACAATTGACACAAAGGGTGGTTTTATGACGGGCTGGATAATTTTCGGAAGCATCCTGCTTGTCCTGATTTTTGTTTTCACGCGCCCGGTAAAGGTAACCGCTGTGTATGACAGCAACCCGGAAATACGGGTAAAGATACTGTGCTTCACGATAGTGAAGGTGCCGGCAGACGAGAAAGCTAAGCGGAAAAAGGCTGCGAAACAGCGGAAAAAGGCTGCGAAACAGCGGAAAAAAGCCGAGAAGGAACGCAAAAAGGCAGAGAAAGAAGCACGAAAGGCCGCAAAGAAAAATCGCGGTGCGCAGAATGTGACTGCCGCAGAAACAACAAGCGGTGAGAGTGCGGACAACGGCGAGAGCGGTGCGCAGAACGTACAGAGCGAAGCAGGCGGCGGAGAAGATGCCAAAAAGTCCGGAGCGAAGAAGAAGGAAAAGGTAAAGAAGCCCAAAAAGAAGCTGCCCGATCTCGACTTCGATATGATAAAGGATTACGTCGCAAGCGCTTCCCCGCCTGTAAAACGGCTTTTCAAGAAGATCAGGATAAGAGATGTGTATATCGACTGGGTTGTCGGGAGCAATGACGCGGCTGTCACGGCGCTTAAATACGGCGGTGTGTGCGCGGCGATCTACCCCGCAGTCGAATGGATAAGAACTTACTTCGATATGAAGGTGAAGGAGATAAACGTCGAAGCGGATTTCTCCGCGGAAAAGGACGATATCTTCGCTTATGTCACGCTTAAACTGCGAATATGCACGGCAATAGGCTGCGCGCTCTGGCTCGCGGTCAGAATGCTGAAAACATATCTGAAATACAACCCGACAACGGGTGCAAAACACAAACCGAAAACAAGACCCGTCAGGGTCAAGGCAAGATGAAAGGATAAATACTATGGCACAGCATCTCGAAGGACTTATGAGCACATCAATGGAGAAGATCAGAGATCTCGTTGATGTCAACACCATTATCGGCAACCCGATAAGCTCCCCCGACGGAACAACGATAATACCGATATCAAAGGTGTCGTTCGGCTTCGTTTCCGGCGGCTCCGATATCCCCGCAAAAGTCGAGAAGGACGTTTTCGCGGGCGGTTCAGGCGCAGGTATCACCATCAAGCCGCAGGCATTCATCGTGATAAGCAAGGACGGCAACGCAAAGATACTTGAGCTCGGCGGCAAGGCAAGCCCGATCGACGGTATCATCGAGAACGCTCCCGAGCTTCTCAACAAGGTCAAGGATCTCTTCGGCAAGAAGAAGGACGGCGAAGGCGAAAATGCCGAGGCTGCCGCAGACGACAGCGACGACGAATAAAGGATGACAGAATAAGACATTTGCCCCGTATATTCCCGCGTTTTGCGTGCAGAATAGTACCGAGGTGAACGATTTATGAAGAAGCTGACTGTTCTGCTCGCGGTGCTTGCGGCATTTATGACATTTCCCGTGAACGCCGGAGCCGTACCCGCAAACGACGGGATCCCGCTCTCAGCGGAATGTGCCGTCGTGATAAACGCAGATACGAACTGCATCATATACGGCAAAAACGAGACAAAGCAGCACGCAATGGCAAGTACCACAAAGATAATGACCGCGCTTATAACGCTCGAATCCGGAGACCTTGACACACCATTCACCGCCGACAGTATGGCGCTGCACGTTGAGGGAACGTCCATGGGGCTGCGGGAGGGCGATACAGTCACCCGACGCGCTCTGTGCTACGGTATGCTGCTCCCCTCCGGGAATGACGCCGCAAACGCGGCAGCCGTGAATATCGCCGGCAGCCTTTCCGCGTTCGCGGAGCTTATGAACAGGCGCGCAGAGAAGATCGGTATGACCGGAACGCATTTTGTCAACCCTTCCGGGCTTGACGCAGACGGGCATTACACCACGGCTTACGATATGGCTCTGCTTGCCGCGGAAGCGCTCAGAAACGAGGATTTCCGCGCTATCTGCGGTCTTAAATCGGCAAAGGTGAGCTTCGGTTCTCCGGTCAGCACCCGCACTCTGCGCAACTCTAACAAAATGCTGTCAATGTACGAGGGCTGTATCGGCGTTAAAACGGGCTTTACCGACAACGCGGGCAGATGCCTTGTAACGGCGGCGGAGAGAAACGGCTGCACCGTTGTCGCGGTCACGCTTCACGCTTCCGACGACTGGAACGATCATAAGAAGCTGCTCGATCTCGGGTTTGAGCACGTCAAGCCGTTTACCGTGCAGACAGAGGCTTTTTCGGAGACGGTGGCGGGCGGAACGGCGGATTTTGTGCCGGTTTCCGCGGGAGAAAATCCCGTGCTCGGACTTACCGACGCGGAAGCCGCGAGACTGACGGTGACCTATGATATGCCGCCGTTCGTGTACGCGGAGATAAACCAAGGGGATATCGTCGGTTACGCGGACGTTAAGCTCGGCGATAAAACGCTGAAACGTGTTCCCCTGCGTGCCGGTGAGAGCGTCGCAAGAGCGGAGCCCGTAGGCAGCGAGTTTGAAAGGATCGTAAAAAAGATAACAGGCGCACTGGTCATTGAAAAGACAGGCAGAAAGACTGCCTGAGGAACGGACGGATAATGGAAAAGATCAGAATACAGAAGATAATCGCGGACAGCGGATACTGCTCCAGAAGAAAAGCCGAACAGCTCATCTCCGAGGGCGAGGTCAAGGTCAACGGACATCCCGCCGGTCTCGGCGATAAGGCTGACCCAAAGAACGATATCATCACCGTCAGCGGTGAAAAAATAAAGGCAGAGGGCGTTCCTCTGCGCTACATAAAGCTGTATAAGCCCCGCGGATATGTCACAACCATGTCCGACGATCTCGGCAGAAAGTCGGTGACCGAGCTGCTGCGGAATGTGCCGGAAAGAGTGTACCCTATCGGCAGACTCGATAAGGATTCCGAAGGGCTGCTGCTCCTCACGAACGACGGAGCTTTCGCAAACGATATAATGCACCCGCGCAAGCATATCTCAAAAACCTACCGCGTTACCGTTTCCGAAAAGGTCACAGAGGATATCATCGAAAAGCTGATGACGGGCGTGGATATCGGAGAAGGCACCATAACAGCGCCCTGCACCGTAACCGTGGTCACGGAGGAGCCGGAACGAACCGTGCTCGAATTTACCATTTTCGAGGGCAAGAACAGACAGATACGCAGAATGTGTGATGCTGTCTCGCTTACCGTAAAGCGCCTGCGCAGGACCAATGTCGGCGGCGTAAAGCTCGGTATGCTCTCTCCCGGTGAACACGCGGATCTCACCAAGCAGGAGCTCCAGATACTCAGAAACGCAATGGGGGCGGATACCGATAAAAGCCGCTCTCCTTCCCCAAAACCGCGCCGCAGAAATACAAACGGAGGTAAACGCAGATGATCACTATTATCAGAAATCCCGATATAGCGGATAAGCTCGTGTTCGATATGAAAGAGGACGGAAAGCGCGTCGGCGGTATCACCGCAAAGCTCTCCCCGGACGGCGATGTTGTGATCACGGGTCTCGAAAGCGAAAAAGAGCTCTACTACGACGGGCTCTGCCGCTCCGTGCTCGCTTATGCCAATGTCCGCGGTATAAACAGAGCGATCTTCGATATCGACGACGAGCGGCAGCTGTACAGGCTGAAAGGCTTCGGCTTCATCACCGATTACAGCAGGGTGCTCGAAAATATCACCGAATTCTTCTCCCGTGACTGCGGCGGTCAGAATACATAATCCCCTTCCCTGTAAGAATTTCCGGATTAAATTCATATTTTTTAAAAAAAGTCTTGACATTTATATGATATTGTGCTATAATAATATAGCGTTATGAAAATAGCCAATATCGCGGAGTGGAGCAGGTGGTAGCTCGTCGGGCTCATAACCCGAAGGTCGTAGGTTCAAGTCCTATCTCCGCAACCAATCTTTAGGGCTCGCCGAGCCGCTTGTAGAGCGGATCGGCGAGTTTTCTTATTTGCATGATTTTGGGGATTGTACCTTGTTTGTACCTTATTTTGGAAAATGCGCCTATACTGCCGGTCTGTCATCGGTCTTGCGCTTACTAAAGTCGAGTGCGTTTGCTATGACATCACTCGTCCGCGCCTGTGCTTCCTGAAACATATGGCAGTAAATCGAGGTCGTCGTTGAAACTGCGGTATGTCCTAAATCAGCAGAGACGCTGACAGGGTCAACACCGGAAAAAATTAGTACCGATGCATGGAAATGACGCAGGGAGTGAATGTCACAGAACCGGATATCATTCTTCTTGCAGAAGTCTTGAAGCCACCTGTACGGACGGTTGATGTGAACCGGCGAGCCGTCATCGTGAACAAATACTCTCTTAGTTTCCTGCCACTTGTCGCCGCACATCTCTTTGTTGTACTCCTGCTCTGACTTCAACTGCTTCAACATATTCATCACCAAAGGCGAGAGCTTGGACGAACGCTCGGAGCGCTTTGTCTTGGTCGTGTCGGTGTAGTTGCCGTAGAGCTTTGAATAGTTTGCGGTGCGGTGTATGCTGATAACATTATGCTCCCAGTCAATGTCGCTCCATTCCAGTCCGCACATCTCGCCCCTGCGGAATCCGCTGTAAACTGCGAGTGTTATAAAGGTGCGATAAACAAGCGGCGCAGTTTCCAAAAGCTCGAAAAGGTGCTGCATTTCTTCGATAGTGTAGATTTCTTTCTCCTTTTTCTTACCCTTGGGTATAGTCACGCGGGAACAGGGATTATCCTTGATCATGTCCATTTTTTTCGCGTAATTGAACACCGATGATATGAAACTGAGGTGATGCACGAGTGTTTTGCGGGAAAGAGGCTGCCCGTTCTGTAAGTTCTTACCATTGACAGCGAGGTCGTTGATAAACTTCTGAATGTCACGGCTCGTGATCTTATCAAGTTTCATATGCCCGATAGCCGGATAAACGCGGGTAGTCATTGTTCGCTGCATTGTGTACGACGACTTTTTCAGATTGAGCTTCGCGTAGTTTTCAAACCATTCCTCAGCGAGAGCCTCAAACTTTATCGCCGTCGTGATCTGACCTTTCTTGCACTCTTCCTCGAAAAGGACGCACTGCCTTTCGAGTTCCTTTTTTATCTGACGCTCGGTCATATTCTCCGGCGGTCTCCATGTCTTGTACTGTGTGACCTGTTTACCGTGGATGTCATAGCCGCACGAAACCTTGATCCTGTAACTTCCGTTTCTTTCTAAAACTGTTGCCATGTGTTTATTCCTCCTATGATAAACCACAAGGCTATTTGGCAGTTGCCTGAACCGTGTCCTAACGATCGGACTGCCCTATGACTTCCTGTCATAGCTGTATATTTTCTACCGACTATTATACACTTTAAAGTGTGATTTTGTCAAGTAGTTAAGCCAGGTTTTAATAGCCTTTGCGGATTTTTTTCAGTAGGGTGTCCATGCGGCGGACACCCCGTTAATTGTCATTCAAGTACGGTTTTTCGTTTCTTCTGAATATCCTGTTCCCTTTCTTCGTAATTCTGCAAGTGTTCTACATTGTAGAGAATAGTCGCCATAAGCGCGGTGTCGTCCTCCAGTTTATGAAGCCGGAGCATATCTGCGCTGTCCGCACTTTCAAGCTCGGCAAGCTCTGACTGCCACGCTTTCGGTGTAATTTTCACACCCTCACCGAGAGTGTTCTTGAAGTATGACCGCATAGCCTTGTAAGCGTCGATCTGACTGCCGTGATCGGCGAAGAACTTGTCCTTTTTCTTCTGATTGGTAATGCCTTTCCACTGGTCATAGACCGCCTTGTTAGGCTTGAAAATCTCGTAGTGGTCAAGCAGTTCGTGCAACACCTTGACACGTTTCTGCCGGGCGATGATCTTCGTTTTCAGTTCACGGTATTCAGATTCAAGCGCGACGTGCTTTTCGGAAAGTTCGGACA
>JAFPUE010000116.1 GCA_017395555.1 Ruminiclostridium sp.
ATGGCGAGTGAAAAGGTCTGCGAAAAGGAAATATCCAAGGCAGACAACGAAGCTCTCATCGACAGATTTATCGCAGAGGTAGGAAAGGAATAAGAACATGGCAGGTTTAGTCGAAAAAACCTACGGCGATGCTCTCTTTGAACTTTTCCTCGAGGAAGACCCCTCAAAGCTCACATTGGCTAAAGAGGAGCTTTCTGCGGTAAATTCGGTGATCTCGGAGGTCCCGGAGCTCATAAAGCTCTCGAAGACACCGACAGTCGGAAAGGAAGAAAAGCTCGGTATAATAAGCGAGGCATTTGAAGGCAGGCTTTCCGGGTATATCTTCAACTTCCTTATGGTGCTGACCGAGGCGGGCAGGCTCGATTATTTCGGGAAAGTCACCGAATATTTCGGGCAGCGCTGCAACGAATACCTCGGTATTGCGGACATCACGGTTATAACCTGTCAGCCGCTCACGGCAAAGGCAAAAGCGGAGCTTTCCGCGAAAATGGAGAAGCTCCTCGGAAAGAAGATCGTGATGAAGGAAGAGATCGACACCTCGATCATCGGAGGTATCGTCGTAAAGAACGGCAATACTACACTTGACGGCAGCGTGAAGGCAAAGCTCCGCGCCCTCAGGTCAGATATCGGCAGCGTTATCTGCTGATGCTAAAAAGCAATCCTCCCGCAAAAACGGGATGAAAGGAAAGACGAGAATATGGAATTACGCCCTGATGAAATAACAGGTATTATAAAATCCAAGATCAAGGCTTTTGATTCAAAGATCACTCTCACCGACACGGGTACAGTCGTTACCGTCGGAGACGGTATCGTTCGTATCCACGGACTCGAGAACTGTATGATAAACGAGCTTCTCGAATTCGACAACGGCGTACAGTGCATGGCGCTCAACCTTGAACAGGATTTTGTCGGCGCGGTTATGCTCGGCTCGGATGCCGAGATAAAGGAAGGTTCCAATGTTAAGAGAACGGGTAAGATCATATCCGTTCCGGTAGGCGACGCACTTCTCGGACGTGTCGTAAACGCGCTCGGCGAGCCTATTGACGGCAAGGGACCGATCGTTTCGGACGAATACCGCCCCGTTGAAAGAATAGCACCCGGTATCATCACAAGAAAGTCGGTAGATACTCCGCTCCAGACGGGTATCAAGGCTATCGACTCAATGATCCCGATAGGACGCGGACAGCGTGAGCTTATCATCGGCGACAGACAGACAGGTAAGACTGCTATCGCCGTAGATACCATAATCAACCAGAGAGACACAGACGTACTGTGCATCTACGTTGCGATCGGTCAGAAGGCTTCGACCGTTGCTTCCGTAGTTGAGCAGCTCAGAAGCGCCGGCGCTATGGATTACACCATAGTGGTCTCCGCTACCGCAGCGGAGCTTGCACCTCTCCAGTACATAGCCCCCTACTCGGGCTGCGCTATGGGTGAATACTTCATGGAGAAGGGCAAGGACGCGCTTATAATTTATGATGATCTTTCAAAGCACGCCGTCGCTTACCGTGCAATGTCGCTGCTCCTGAAACGTCCGCCGGGACGTGAGGCATACCCCGGAGATGTATTCTATCTCCATTCGAGACTGCTTGAACGTGCCGCCAACCTCAACGAGGACTACGGCGGAGGCTCGCTCACGGCACTGCCGATAATCGAGACACAGGCGGGCGACGTTTCGGCGTATATCCCGACAAACGTTATCTCGATCACAGACGGTCAGATATTCCTTGAGACCGAGCTCTTCAACTCCGGTATCAGACCTGCGGTAAACCCGGGTATCTCGGTATCGCGTGTCGGCGGTTCGGCTCAGATAAAGGCGATGAAGAAGGTATCCGGTTCGCTGAAGCTCGAATACTCGCAGTACAGAGAGCTGCAGGCGTTCTCGCAGTTCGGCTCCGATCTCGATGCGGATACGAAGGCAAGACTCGCAAAGGGCGAACGTATAGTTGCGGTGCTCAAACAGCCGCAGTCCTCGCCTATCACGGTTGAGAACCAGATTATCATTATCTTCGCGGTAATCAACGATTACCTGAAGGATATACCCGTTGACAGAATTCCCGAGTATGAGACGGCGCTGTTCGAGCACATGGCTAACAACCATGCCGAGATCATTGATGATCTCAAGAAGAACAAGGTTCTCTCTCCCGACAACGAGGAGAAGCTGAGAGCGGTCCTCAAGACCTTCGCGTCGCAGTTCTGACAGCGGCAAATACCCCGAAGCACAGAATAAGGAGGGAAAATGATATGAGTAAATCCGCTTTTGTACTTAGTATAATATCTATTAGCCTGTCGGCAATACTTGCCGCAGCAGCGGTTTTCCTTATCCTTACAAACAAAGTCGTTTATATCGAAAGCGACCGTTGATGACGGACCGGAAGTCCGGCATTGATCATCTCCGCGCCGAAAACGCGGATCCTGAAAGGAATGGGATAATTGGCTACAGGCAACATGAAGGACATTAAGCGCCGCATAAAGAGCGTAAGCTCGACGAGACAGATAACCAAAGCTATGGAGCTTGTTGCCTCGTCAAAGCTCAGAAAAGCAAAGCAGCGCTCCGAGAGCGGACGTCCTTACTTTGAAGCACAGTATGAGCTTCTTTCAGAGATCGCTTCCGTAAAGAAGGATTTCAGCACTATATTCACCGAGCCGCGCGAGATAAAGAACCGCCTGTTTATTGTAGTTGCGGGCGACAGAGGTCTCGCGGGCGGCTTCAACTCGAATATTCTCAAACACGCAGTCGCGGCGCATAAGGACGATGCCGTAAAGCCGAAGATCATCGCGATAGGCAGGAAGGCTGTCGATTTCTTTGAAAAGCGCGGATATGAGCTTGTCGCGAAGTACCCGTATTTCGCGGAAAAGGCAAAGACCGGCAACTGTATGGATATCGCGCAGATCGCGGTAGATCTGTTCGCGGTGGGCGAGGTGGACGAAGTCGAGCTGTTCTATACGGCGTTCGTTTCTCCTCTCGTGCAGACTCCCGAGTCCGCAAAGCTCCTGCCGATAGCAAATATCGGTGCAGGAACAGGCGACGACAACGGGCTTATCACTTATGACCCGTCTCCGGAAGCGGTATTCGACAGAGTCGTGCCGAAGTTCGTGATGAGTATGATAAGCTGCGCAGTAGTCGAATCGTTCGCTTCCGAGCAGGGCGCAAGACGCACCGCTATGGAGAATGCTACCGACAACGCAGATGAGATGATCGCTAACCTGTCCCTCGTATATAACCGCGCAAGACAGGAGAAGATCACAAACGAGATCACCGAGATCGTCTCCGGCGCGAACGCACTCAGCTGATCTGTTCTGCTGCGGTGCGGCTGCGCTGACGCGCTGTCTTTCCAGACAGGACCGGCTTACGCAGCCGGCTCGCGCAAGGGCAGAGCCCTTGACCCAATACCCGTAACACGGATATTGAAAGAAAGCAAAAATATTTTAACGCAGACTAATGGGGGCAGGGCTCCCTTTATATGCGGTACGGCAGTTCGTCTGCCGGTATGCCGCCAAATCCCGCGGATAAACACCGCGGCTGAAAGGAAAAAGGCAAAATGGCTGAAAAAAACATTGGTACGGTCGTTCAGATAATAGGCGCGGTACTCGATATCCGTTTCAACGCGGAGTCACTGCCCAATCTGAAAAACGCCATTGAGATCGACAATAACGGACAGCGCCTTGTCGTTGAAGTCGCGCAGCACATCGGCGATGATATCGTGCGCTGCATTGCTATGGGAAGCACGGACGGTCTGGTAAGAGGCACAAAGGCTGTCGATACCGGAAAGTCCATAACCGTTCCCGTAGGAAAGGAAACACTCGGAAGAATATTCAACCTGCTCGGTGAGCCGGTAGATAACCTTCCCGCTCCCGAGACCGAGGAGCGCTGGGAAATACACAGAGATCCCCCGTCTTACGAGGAACAGGCTGCGTCCAACCAGGTGCTTGAAACGGGCATCAAGGTAGTTGACCTTATCGCACCGTACCTCAAGGGCGGTAAGATCGGTCTGTTCGGAGGCGCAGGTGTCGGCAAGACCGTCCTTATCATGGAGCTTATCAACAACGTTGCCAAGCAGCACGGCGGACTTTCCGTATTCACCGGTGTCGGCGAGCGTACCCGTGAGGGTAATGACCTTTACAACGAAATGAAGGAGTCGGGCGTTATCAACAAGACCGCACTCGTTTACGGGCAGATGAACGAGCCGCCCGGAGCAAGAATGAGAGTCGGACTCTCCGGACTTACCATGGCGGAGTATTTCCGTGACAGAGAGGGTCAGGACGTTCTGCTCTTCATAGATAACATATTCAGATTCACACAGGCAGGCTCGGAGGTTTCCGCTCTGCTCGGACGTATGCCGTCCGCCGTTGGTTATCAGCCTACGCTCGCTACCGAGATGGGTGCTCTGCAGGAGCGTATCACTTCCACGAACAAAGGCTCTATCACATCGGTACAGGCTGTTTACGTTCCTGCCGATGACCTTACTGACCCGGCGCCTGCAACTACATTCGCGCACCTCGACGCAAAAACGGTTCTTTCGCGTAACATCGCGTCAATGGGTATCTACCCCGCCGTTGACCCGCTCGATTCGAGCTCGCGTATCCTTACCCCCGAGATCGTCGGAGACGAGCATTATCAGGTTGCCCGCGCCGTACAGGCTACGCTCCAGCGTTACAACGAGCTGCAGGATATCATCGCGATCCTCGGTATGGACGAGCTCGACGATAACGATAAGCTCATAGTTGCAAGAGCGCGTAAGATCCAGCGTTTCCTCTCCCAGCCGTTCAGCGTTGCGGAGCAGTTCACCGGTATGCAGGGCAAATACGTTCCGATCAAGGAGACCATCAGAGGCTTCAAGGAGATCATCGAAGGTAAGCATGACGAGCTCCCCGAGTCCGCATTCCTCTTTGTCGGCACGATAGATGAGGCTGTGGAAAAAGCCAAGTCGATGCAGTCATAACCGAAAGGGCGTGTGGAAATGACACCGTTTAAACTTCAGATAATCACCCCCGACGGCGTGATCTTTGACGGCATGACCGAAAATGTCATCGTCCGCACCACCGTCGGAGACAAGGGTATCCTTGCGCACCACGAGCCTTATGTGGCGGCAATAACGATCAGTAAATTCAAGGTCAAGATCAACGGAGAGTTCCGCTACGGTGCGATATCTTCCGGCGTTATAAAGGTCAGCAAGGACAAGACTGTGATACTCGCACAGAGCTGCGAATGGGCCGACGAGATTGACGTTGACCGTGCTGTCCGCGCAAAGCAGGTTGCGGAAGAACGCATCAGCACTTATGAAAAGTCTAACGATCAGAAAAACCTCGATATTGCGGAATTCAAGCTCAAAAGAGCGCTGAACCGTATCGAGATCGCGAAGCTGAAATAAGGCTTTTGTCAAATTCGGCAATTTCACAAAATTATTTGTGCAAAATGACCATTGACCGAAAAATGTCTATATTATATAATAGAGTGTGATGTAACGGCGACTTGCCGTTCAAAATAAGGAGGATAAATTTTATGAATTTCAAGAAGACTATCGCATGTGCAGCTGCAGCTGCAGTAACCGCTGCCTCTCTTGCTACCGTTGCAGGCGCAGAGCTCGTAGAAATAGACGACGTACTTGACGCTAACGGACTTGAGCTTCTCGACAGTACAGCAAACTCGTGGATGCCTATCGCATACTACGACGGTACACGTCCGAAGATCGATCCCAACAAGGCTATCGTTGACTACGGTGTTGACTGGTCTCAGGCAAAGTCGGTAGAGGTTATATTCTCTGTTACAGAGGATACCCGTGAGGACTGGGACGGCGGCTTTGGCGGCGCTATCGTTGTATCCAGCAACTCGCCCACAGATGCTTCCCACAACTGGCCGGCATACGACTTCTGGGGAGTTACGGATGAAGCACTCGAAATAGACACTTATGAGAGCGCAAAGTCCCTGCAGCTCCAGAAGATAGCTGATTACACATACAAGATCGAATGCCCGATCGACAACACAAACAATGTTGTTGATAACCCGCAGCTCGTTCAGATCGCTATTCAGGACTGGTCCGGTGTTACATGGTGGACAATGGACGTAGTTTCCATGACAGTTAAGGATGCAGGCGGCAACACGATCATCGCTTGGGATCAGGCAGGTCAGTGCTCGCTTTCTCCCGTAGGCGCAGCTTCCGCAGCAGTTGAAGAAGCTCCGGCAGTAGTTGCAGAAGCTCCCGCTGAAGAAGCAGCTCCCGCAGCAACCGAGACAGTAGCAGCTCCCGCTCCCGCAACAGGCGACGTTGCAGCAGCAACAGTTTCCACAAAGGGCTCTCCCGAGACAGGTATCGAGGACGTTGCAGTTGTAGCAGGTATCGCTCTCTTAGCAGGCGGCGCATTCATAGTTGCAAAGAAGAGAAAGTAAGCGGGGAACGCCCCGCGGCGTTATGCGTAGCGACACTCTTCTATGGGCGGGCGCAGCGCCTCGGTTAGTTATTCCCTTCTATTTAAAGTAAAAGAAACCGCACAGACCAATTGGGTAATACCACTATAGAAGTTTTCACAAACACTATGGTTCAGGCAACCAGCGGGTAAATAAAGAACAGTATCACAAAAATGATACTGTTCTTTTTTATATACCTTATTATATTATCTGCAAGCTCTCACAAAAGCAGAAAAAATCTCTCTGCTCTCCTCGCTTACTTTATACGAGAATTCCGGATGCCACTGTACGGCCCAGAGGAACGTCTGCTCAGGACAGTACACTGCTTCGGCCAGACCGTCCTCCGATAGCGCCATACATTTAAGGCGCGGGGAGAGCTCACATACTCCCGAATGATGATAACTGTTGACATTTATATGTTCTCTTTTGAAAAGGTCATAAAGCGGGGTATCGTTTATTATCCTGACCTCATGCGACGGACGGTCATACGGTGGCGTCTGATGATGCTCGACCGTGGAAGGGAGCTGGGTCGGAATATCCTGATACAGTGTCCCGCCAAGCGCCGCGTTTATAAACTGTATTCCTCTGCAAATGCCGAGAACAGGTCTGTCGGTATCCATCGCGATATTCAGCAGTACAGTCTCCATGCTGTCGCGTTCGGGACAGCACTCACCGCAGATGTTCAGCTTTATGCCTTTGTATATCTCTGGAGAAACGTCCTGACCACCGGTAAAAAGAAATCCGTCAAGATGCCCGGTGAGCTGCGTCAGTATCTCACGGTCGCTTGTTAGCGGAAGTACGATCGGTACAGCACCCGCCTGTAATAGCCCGTCCATGTAACCGGGCAGCATCCAGAGGCTCTCCCGCTGTATATCGACAAGCGGCGTAACTCCTATCAAAGGCTTTTTTATAGTATCCATTTTTCCACCTCGTTTGTTTATCTGTTCAGGAATCCGCTTCTGTGTATTCTTTTCAGCCGCTTTACTGTCGCGTTTCCGCCGCCGTCACCGACATATACATCATATTCGCCCTCAATGCTTCCGAAAGTGACAGTTTTATCCGCACCGACATACTCCTTCAGCTTTTTGATCATTTCCTGCTTTGAAGCCTTATTTGAGAATACTTTGAGATACGAAAACCCGCTGTATTCCGACGGTGAGACCGTTATCTTGACCGTATCGCCAAGTTTTTCCCGCAGTCTTTCTTCGAGTCCGGAAATATCAGCGTCCTCTGCCAGTACGGTCAGGTACAGGACTTTCTCCGAGCCGTCATTGTGTCGGTATGACGACCTGATGTAGTTTCTGAACGGCGAATGTCTGTGAGTTTCAAAAAGGTCTTTTTCCGCGGAGTTTTTTAGTTCGCTGTAAAAGATCAGCAGAGTCGAGTCATACATCGTGTTCACAAAGCAGTGCAGACCGCTTTCGGCTATTATCCTTTCGGCTTTGGCGCAGATTTCCTGCGGCAGAAAGACCGTTTCTATATATTGCTTCTCCTTTATATCGTAGATAGCGGCGCCGTCCATAACAATGACCGGCAGTTCAAGCTCGACCCCTTTCATTATGGAGATAAGCTCTGCCGGCGTGCGAACTGTCGATATTGTGAACTTTATACCGTTTTTTATCAGCCTGTTCAGTTCCACCTTGCTGAACGATGCCGTGTGAGAGTCCGATGAAACAAGAACATCGTCTATACCGCTTATGTAAAGTGTTCTGCTGTCGGGATACCTTATCGGCAGTCGGAAGTCGTTCACAGCAACACCGATCAGTATGCCGATGAATGTATCTATCACTCTGTTGAAAACGAAGATATACGGATCCTCATCAAAGGAGTGGGTCAGCGCGATGCTCAGGAATACCACACAGGAAAAGAATGATGCGGTGCGCTTATCAAGCACGACCGTGGAATAGATCACCGGAACGATCAGGACGCTTGCGGACAGATATACGAGTGTCGGCTCCCGCAAGTCGAGACATTTTACGGCTATGAGAAACGCAAGTCCGAACACGGCGCCTATTATCGTTCCCGACAAACGCTGCCATGCATTATTTTTGGTCTTGTCGGCATACGGCTGCATACACCAGAGCGCGGCAAGTGCGCTGTAGAACGGTATCCCGTTCGCTACCGGAAGCAGAGTACGGATGAAATATACGGCCATGCACAGCATGACCGCAAGCGCCGATTTGATTATCCTCGCGCCTATCGGCGGCAGCTTCTTCAATGTTACCATTTTATCTGATTATCTTGCAGCAGACAGTCTTCTCGCTGATGAGAGGACTTTTGTACTCGAAATAAACTATCCCGGGAACGGGAGATCGCACCTCCGCCTTAACCGTACCCTCAAACGGGTCGGTCACCTTGCCGAGCAGGTCGCCCACAGCCACGGTCTTTCCGATCTTTACCGCGCCTATATATATACCGGCGGATTCCGACTGCACATTGAACGTGTTTGCTTCATGCACTATCAGTGTGTTGTAGCCCGGACGCACATTGACGATCAGCGCACCCACGCTGCCCAGAAAACGAAGCATAGCACAGACAGCCTCGTCTGCGGACTCCTCATCTATCGTGTCAGTCGAGTTGGTATAAACGGAAAACGCCTTCGTTTCCCATACCTGCCAGTTGTAATTCAGCGTGGTGGTATCGTAAGGGCGGGGAACTCTGATTATTCCAAACTGTAAGCCGAAATTCTTCATGAGCTTCGGGTCGGTAAAGCCGGTGTCCATCATTTTGACGTGCGGCAGGAAATTGCCCTGCTGATAGAAGCTTGCGAGCTGCATACCGTATTCGTAGCCCTGTAAATTGCGGAATATGCCGTCTGCGATACGCTGAGTGGTCTCGCCCTGATCATATCCCGGGAACATTCTGTTTATATCCGTGTTGTCCATAGCCCAGAACCGCTTGCCGATATTCATTGAGTAGCAGTTCACGCACGGCACGACCATGATCTCGATGCCGTCTGTTATGCAGTGCTTTTCCTCAAGAGTTTTCAGCTCCGCGATCATGCGGCTGCAAACATACATCTGCTGTATCTCGTTGCCGCGCAGAGCGCCTACAATTGCTGCGAGTTTCTTTCCGCTTCCGAACTTGTAGCCGATAATGTCGAGCTGCTCACGATACGGCGAGCGAAGTGAATACAAAATTTCCTTTCTCATACGGCAGTCACCTCTTTTTCGGGTTTCAGTATTCTCGCAAGCAGCGAGCCGCCGTAAACTATCGGATATTCGCGCAGGGTGAACACAAGCCCGTCGCTTATCGCGCTGACATACTCCGCGACCGTACCGTTAAGCGGGTCAAGCACCTCGCCGATACATTCGCCCTCATGAATGGTGTCGCCGAAATGCACTCGCGGTACGAATACTCCCGCAGCGTCGGAATTGACAAAACCGACCTCTCTGCCTATCGACACGACAGGCTCTCTTACCGCGGAAACGTCGCCTGTCCATATCCCGAGCTCCTTCATCAGATTCAGCACGCCGATAAACAGTTGTTCGCCGTATTCCTGCGTTATCCTCATTCCCACGCCCATTTCCACAACCAGCGTCTTTACGCCGCGAGTGTTGAGCGTATGCGCGAGTGTGGATTCAAGCACCGTCGCGGATTCATGCACCCAGATCAGATCGACGTTCATAAGCTTCGCGTAAGGAACAAGAGTCTCCGCAGTCGGGACACTTATGCGTATCTGCGGTATCTCACGAAGAAAAATGTTGCTCGAATGAACATCAATGCAGACATCGGAGCCGAGCAGGTCTTCAACGATCGAAGCGCAAAGCACCTCCGCCATTGTACCGTCCTTCGACCCGGGAAACACGCGGTTCATATCGAGATCAAACATTGGTATCCCGCGGCTTATGGAATCAATACCCATGGGGTTGAGAGCGGGGTATATATCGACAGTTCCGTTGACCTTGTCAAGATTGTCGTTAAGAAATCTGCCGAGACGGTAAGCGAGATACTGCCCCTCAAGCTCGTCGCCGTGGGTCCCCGTGACTATGCTTATTCGCTTTGAGCCGCTGCCATGGGTTATACGCCGCTTCTGAATTATCAGATGCTCGTTTACCCCGAGAGCGGCTTTTGCGACTGTCTGAACCATTTTTATCACCAGTTTTCCTATATATTAATAGCCTTGCTGCATTACCGAGCGTACAAGTGTCAGTTGTCTGGTGTAGCTGCCGAACATCACGCCCCGGTCTATCGCGCAGTCGGCGAAATCGCGGCCTTGCGAAAGTACAAGATAGTCCTCGTTCACAGGACGGTCGTTTGCGGGATCAAAGCCCTTCCATACGCCGTCCTCGAAGTATTCTATCCATGAGTGGGTCTCGCCGTCACAGAACGCGAGCCCCGCTATATAGCGGCATGGAATATGGTTCAGCCTGAGCAGCGACAGCATTATATGCGAGAAGTCCTGACATACTCCCGCGCTCGTCTCGAACGCTTCCGCGGCTGTCGTGTGCGATGTTGTCACGTCCTTCTGATATCTGAACACATCGGACAGCTTCGACGAGATAGTCTGTACGCGCTCCGACACCGACTCCTCCGACAGATCATCGGAAAGTGTTTCCAGAAACGATGCAAGCGCTGCCGACGGCTTTGTGAATGCTGACTGGTACAGATAGCACGGCATATAATCCGTTCTGTGTCTTGTACAGTCGGTCTCGGCGGTACCCTTTATCTCGAAATCGAGAAAGCGGTGGTCGCCTTTTATGTAGCCGGCCGTTACGTTGTTGCCGAATGCGTCGGTACTTTGATCGACAGCGGTTATCGGGGATATGCTCAGTTCACAGCTGACAATGTGCTGAGTCGGTGTCTCGGGAGGTATAACCCGAAGAGCGAACGAATGCTCATGCACATAGTCGTCGAATGTGAGCTTTGTGGAAAAATAAAAGTTTATCTTCTTCATAAAGTCTCCGTTTATGCGGATTCAAACAGCCTTTCGAGGCTTGCTACCGCTGCGCCCGATTTAAGGTCATACTCGTTTTCCTCACCGATTATCTCCACAAGGTCGGAAAGGAACCTTGTGTTATAGCGGTACGGAGTATTCTTCGGCACGCGCCCGAGGCGTATACAAAGCCGCTCAAACTCCTTATGGACTTCCTCATAAGGATATTTCATACGCAGATAGAGGTCGAGCCGTTCTGTTGATTTTCCGCAGTATATGATATTTTTGGTTTCCTCATCGTAGATGTTATCCGCTATACAGCCCCAGAAGCCGTACAGCACATCTTCCAGCGGCAGCAGCGCGAACCGCGTGTTTTCCGAGCCCTTCGCACCTTTAAGCGTGTCCTTCGCTATCTGTAAAAACGAGAATGCTCCGCTCGAAATATCCTCGCGCAGAACTATCCCGTTGTCGTAGGCGCGTTCAAGACTGTACGCCACGGAACTGAAATTGTCCTTGTCGAACAGAAAACTTCTGAAAAAGCTCTTGCTGTCGTTATAGATATCCGGCAGATCAAAGTACCCGAGATACTCCTGATACCCTATCCCGCCGTCCAGCATTTTATCATAAGTTTCCTGCAGCGCTTTCAGGGTCGTGAATACGCGTTCTGTGTATCTTCCGAGCCAGTAAAGATTGTTGCCGTGTTCTATTGAGATCGTACCCATGTATCCTTAAAGCCTCCTCCCTGTGATGAATTGACTACGAATGAATCGGGATTCCGCGAGAATCTCGTAAGTCCCGATGCCCAGACCTTTGTTGTTTTTCCCGAAAGCACAAACGCTCTCAGGTCGGCTTTTCTCATAACTGTTTCGCCGTTATCGAGTATCGGCAGATCAACGAAATCTATGACATCCTGCGCGATAAATCTTCTCGGCTGCGACAGTATCATATCTTTCAGGCCGGCAAGCTTCTCGCTGTCAAGATCACTGCCGAATACCACGCCGTAACCGCCTGCCTCGGCAACATCCTTGATAACGAGTCTGTCCAGATTGTCGAGAACATAGATCATGTCCGCCTTATAAAACGGCAGATATGTCGGTGCGTTTCTGAGTATCGGCTCCTCGCCGAGATAGTATTCTATCATCTTCGGCACGAAGTAGTAAATACCCTTGTCGTCCGCCACACCGTTGCCGGGAGCGTTTATGATCCCCACATTTCCCGAGCGGTAGGCTTCCATGAGATTAGGTATGCCGATAAGCGATTCCGGCAGGAATGTCAGCGGGTCAAGGTACTCGTCGGAAATGCGTCTGTACAGCACACCTATACGGGTTTTCTGCCCGGAATAGGTCTTATGCCACAGCATATTGTTCTCGACGAAAAGCTCGTCGCTGCGGACAAGCAGAGAATCGGTGTTCTCCGCAAGATAAGAATGCTCGAAATAAGCGGCGTTGTATCTGCCCGGGGTAAGTATGGCACGCACCCCGCCGCAGTTTACATAGTCCATGGTCTCGCGCAGCAGATCGGGGTAGTTCCGGTTGTCAACTATGTTGTTGCTGCGAAAGGCTTCGGGGCTTGCTATCCTTGTGAGCTCACGCGCTATCAGCGGATATGAAGCACCCGAGGGTATGCGGAGATTGTCTTCGAGAATGTACCACTCGCCGTCCTTGCCCTGAACAAGGTCGATGCCGGAAATGTGGCTGTATATCTTGTTTCTGGGCGTTATTCCCTCGCACTGAGCAAGATATCCCGATGAAATGTAGATGAAATCTTCGGGGATCTTACCGTCCTTTACGATCTTTTTATCGTGATATATGTCGTACAGAAACTGGTTAAGCGCATCAACACGCTGTATGAGTCCTTTTTCGATAGCAGCGAACTGTTCCGCGCCGATCACCCTCGGTATCGGGTCAAACGGAAAGAACTGTTCCTTGAAAACGCCGTTCTTGTATATTCCGAACTTTACTCCGTACCGGCGGAGAAGCTCGTTTATCTCTTTTGCGTTTCCTATCGCTTCGGTGAAATCAGCCGATCCGCGCAATACGTTTTCGTTCATAAAACTTGCCTTTCTTTACATCTTGTCTGCCTGCAATACCGCGTTAAGCAGTACGGTTGCGGCTTCCGTATATTCTTTCGCGCCGTCCGGGCTCACGAGTATCACCGCAGTCGGCAGCATATTCGCGGATATCCATGTGTCACGTTCCGGCTCGTAGTGCATCTTCTCTGTTTTTACACCGCAGGCTGCCGCGCTGTCCTCTGTGAGCTTTGTAAGTTTGGCGTTGAATCTGAACTCAGGCCGCCCGACTGATGCGGAAACGGTATCCGCAATTCCTATCCCGTCGGGTACTGCCGCCGTGTGTACTTCAAACATGAAGCGGTGATCGTGGGTATTCAGACGATTGCGGCTGCTGCCTTTCGTGAACTTTTTTGGTTTTATATCCTTGTAATCTCCGCGTATTTCCTCGGGAAGATAGTCAAGGCAGAGCGTACCCATTGCTGGAATAAGCTCCCATTCATCTTCTGCCGGTTCGTCATTCCACAGCAGCACCGTTATCGCGTGAATGTTCGGTATTTCCTCGGTGACGACGGTCTCTATAAGCTCCAGCGCCGTACATACACCGGATGTATCTGAGCTGTCGGAGCAGGACAGGACTATACTCTTGCTGTCCGGTGCACTGCCGGGAAGGGTAACATATATATTTCCGAGATCATCGGTCTGTGCAGTACAACCGAGCGATTCAAGCCGTGTTATAATATATTTTCTGCTGTCCTTGTGCTTTTTCAGCTCAAAAAGTAATGCCATTATTCTTTCTTCGCTGCACCTGTACAGCGTGTCTCCTTTGTACATAAGGGGTCACTCCTTACTGTTTATTTCACAAAATAGCGAAAGGCGCCGCTCATACAGAGCGGCACCTTTGCCTTGAACCATACTGATATTATATCAGAAATAATAAATGATGTCAAGAAAATATGAATTTTTGTGCTCCAGCACTTGCAAAATTGTGATATTTACGGCTGTTTGCGCCTTATAAATACAATTATTATGCATTATTTACAATCCAATAATTCAAATAAGGCGGCATATAACAAGTATGTCGCCTTATTATGAGGAAGAAAACTATTGAGAGTTTGTTGTCAATCCCAGAGAGAAGAATAAATTCTGAGAATATCTTCTTTGGTCACAGCTTTGACCATGTTTGCGGGGCTTCCGCTCGCGAGAGCGTCATCAGCCATTTTATCCGCAGACGCGAGAAAAGCCTCCTTGTCGATGCCGTACTTTTCAAGCGTCGGGACTTCGCATATCCTGCATATATCTCCGAGCTTCGTGAGGAATTTTTCGGAGGCCGTCTTATCGCTGTCCGAGCTTTCGGCGGCTACGACCGCGCGGCCAAGCTCCGCGAACCGCTCATAAGCACCGTCAAGCGCAAAGCCTATGCACTTTTCAAGCAGCATCGCGTTTGACAGACCGTGCGGAACATGGAACAGCGCACCTATCGGACGGCTCATACCGTGAACGATAGTAACAGAAGCGTTGTTGATTGCGATACCCGCTTCGAGAGCAGCTATCGACATCTGCGTTCTCGCTTCCGTATTCGTGCCGTCGCTGTACGCGGCGGGAAGATACTTCATTATACGCTTGACCGCAGACATAGCAACTGCATCGGTGAGCGGCTGTGCAAGGCGTGAAGTATAGGATTCTACCGCGTGTGTGAGCGCGTCGAGCCCCGTCGAAGCCGTAACGCTTTTCGGCGCGGACATTGAGAATGCCGGGTCAATAACAGCGATCTTCGGTATCAGACAGTCGCCTTTGAGCAGCATCTTGATGTCGGTCTCGCTGTCGGTAATGACCGTGAACTTTGTCGCTTCGGAGCCTGTACCGGCTGTTGTCGGTATCGCTGCCATAGGCGGCATATTGCCCTTTATCACCTTGCCCATATAGTCGGAGATCTTACCGCCGTTCACCGAAAGAGCGGCTATTGCTTTCATGGTATCTATCGGACTTCCGCCGCCGACGGCTATCATACAGTCGCAGTCCTCGACCTCATATCTTGCGAGTCCGGCGCTGACGATCTTATCGGTGGGCTCACCGGTAACGTCGGAAAAAATCGAGTATGCTGTCCTGTTCTTTGAGAGCATCCCGGTCAGCCTTTCAAAGCAGCCGAGCTTTATGACGTGCGGGTCTGTAACTATCAGGACGCGGTCGCCCATATTGCAAAGCTCTTTTTCCGCCGCATTGAGACTGCCCTCACCCGTGTATATCTTTGCGGGAATGATAAATTCTCTGCTCATATCGGTGCTCCTTAGTCATTATCAGCCTTAAGCACTGCATTGAGCATTACAGTAGCGCCCGCGGTACAGTGTTCGACCGACGAGAACTCGGGTTCGCAGTGTGAAAGGCCGTCCTTCGACTGTACGAAGATCATCGTTGTCGGGAGCATATACGAAGCGAACTGTGCGTCATGACCGGCGCCGGAGTGGATGTACTGGTGTTTTACGCCGCATTCCTCGGCGGCAGCCTTGACATATCCGACAAGCTTCTTGTCCCAGTAAACGGTGTCACGATTCCACGCCTTTTCAACGGTACAGGTGCAGCCTGCCCATGTCTTATCCGCAAGGCTCTTGACGATAGCGAGAACCTTTTCGAGCACCTCGGGCTTCTCGTGTCTTGCATCGAACGAGAAATCGAAGTAGTCGGGAACGCAGGTATGTACGCAGGGGTGGCATACTACCTCACCGGTGGTGTAAACGAGCTCAGGATAGCCGAGCTTATCAATCTCTTCATGCAGATAGCAGAGCGCCTGCGAAGCCGCGAAGAACGCGTCCTTTCTCTTGGGCATCGGGAATGTACCTGCGTGGGTGGTCTGCCCCACAAACTTTATACGATAGTTGAACATACCGAGAACGCAGTCAACTACGCCTATTTCGTTGCCCGCATCTTCGAGTATCGGACCCTGCTCGATATGCGTTTCAAACATATACATGTATCTGTCGGGATCGAGTCTGAACTTTTTGTCGCCCTTGAAGCCCGATCTTTCGAGCGCCTCACCGAAGGTCTTTTCGGGGTCGAGAATGCTCTTTGACTGCATCATATCCTCATACCTGAACTTGCTTCTGATGTCCTCGGGGAGATAGTCATAGCAGACGATACCCGAACACATCATAGCCGGCGGATAGAGCGAGCCTTCCTCGTTCGTCCAGATCATAGCGGTGAGCGGGTGCTTATGCGGAATGTTCTGCTCGACAAAAGTTTCGAGAACTTCCATTGCGCTCATAACGCCGAGGATTCCGTCATAGTTGCCGCCATTCTTGACGGAGTCACAGTGCGAAGCCATTACTATACGCTTTGCGGCGGGGTCGCTTCCGGGGATAGTAGCGTAAAGGTTGGCTACATCATCGGTCTCAATAGTCGCACCGATCGCAAGCATACGGTCGATGAACTCTTTTCTCGCCATTATCGCTTCCTCGGAGAGCGAATATCTTGTGATACCGCCGTGTCCCGCGTCGCCGAACTTACTGAAAGTCTTTATCTTATCTTCCATTCGTTTTTCGCTGCATTTATACATATCAATTATCCTTTCTGTTTTTCGTTTCCCGCCTATGGCGGAATAAAGCGTTTTTCATTCTCCCCCGCCGAAGGCGGAGGAGAAACATCATTATTTTGCTTTTCCGAATTTTTTCGGAGCATCCGATCGCTGCTGAGGTACCCTGATACAGTTTTCGAGCAGATCAACCACTTCGTCCGCTGTGATGACAAACGCCTTTTCGGCCTTGTCATCAAGCTCAAATACCATTACGAACTTGTCGTCCCAGTCGTTTATGAAGAGCTTAGCGTTCTCCGCTCCGAACCTTTCCTTAACTGTCGGTCTGATCCTTGCGAAACCGTACAGCATGCCGTCACGCGGGACTTTGAAGCTCAGCTTTTTCGCGGTGTCCTTTTTCAGCATTATCTCGACCGGTATCTCGGTAAGACCGCCCGGCAGGTGAAGCTGCTCATACAGGACTGTTCTGAATCTGTCCGGAGTGACGAACTCCGACAGCTTACACGGTGCTGCGTCCCGATAATGTTCCTTTGCCATACGGCGCCACTTCCTTCCTGTTAAACGAGCTTATCCGCTTCATCAAGCACTTCGTCGAGCTTCACCATTTCCTCGCGCACCTGTTCGGGCGTGATGATGAGCGGCGGCGAAATTAGGATCATATTTTCGTGCGAATAAGTCATAAATCCTTTCTTTTTGAGCGCCCCGATGAGCTTGCCCATGATGCCCTCGGGGTCTTTTCCGTAAGGCACGAGAGGCTCTCTGGTCTCGCGGTCCTTTACGAGCTCGACCGCCGAGAAAAGTCCGATGTATCTTACATCGCCGACGCTCTTATGCTTTGCCTTCATTTCTTCGAGGCACTTACCAAGCTCTGCTCCGGAGGTATTGACATTCTTCAGAATATCGGCCTTCTTGTAGAAGTTCAGACAGGCGACACCTGCCGCGCATGCGAGAGGATGACCGCTGTATGTGAGTCCGCAGGAAAGCAGATGATCGTCGAAGTATTCCGCGATCTTCCTGCTTACCGCTACGCCGCCTAGCTGTACATAGCCGCAGGTAACGCCTTTCGCAAAGCTTACGATGTCGGGCTTCACATCGAAATTCTCGAACGCGAACATCTTGCCGGTTCTGCCGAAGCCTGCCATTACCTCGTCGCAGATCATCATAATCCCGAACTCGTCGCATATCGCGCGAACGCCGGCAAGATAGCCTTTCGGCGGGATTATTACACCGTTGGAGCCGGTTATGGTCTCCATTACGATAGCAGCGATATTCTCGGCACCCTCATAGATGACCTGCTCGCGGAGCCTGCGTACATAGAACGCGGATGCTTCCTCCTCTGTCTTGAAAGGCAGGTTGTCGCGGTACATATACGGATCAAAGAACTTCACAAAGCCCGGAACTCCCGGTTCAAGCGGCTGTCTGCGGGGCTCGCCTGTGAGACTTCCCGCGCCGAACGTCGAACCGTGATAGCTGCGGTAGCGGGATAATACCTTCGGTCTGCCCGTGAACATACGCGCGATCTTGACCGCGTTCTCGTTCGCGTCGGCACCGCCGTTGGTGAAGAACACCTTACCCATATTGTCGGGCATGAGCTCGATTATCATCTTAGCGAGCTCGCCGCGGGGCTCGCTTCCGTATCCGGGAGAAAGGTAGCAGTATTTCTCTGCCTGCTCCTTTATCGCGTCGATTATGTCGCGGTTGCCGTGACCGACATTTAAGTTCACGAGCTGCGACGACATATCCGTGTAGCGGTTACCGTCGAAGTCCCACATATAGATGCCTTCGGCCTTCGCTATCGGGATAGGGTCAAGCCCCTTCTGCTTCGACCAGGACTGTAAGTTATATGTCCTGTGGCCATGCTTGATCTTTTCGGAAATGTTTTCCGTGCTCATTGAATATCACTCCTTTTATCGTACATATCGAGGACTTCCTCGATCAGAAACGCAAGTATGAGCGAGCTTTTCGCGCCGTCATCCAGCTCATGCCCGAGGACATCACGGATAGCCCGCATTTTGATGTTTATCGTGTTGCGGTGAACGCCCGCCGCCTCGGCGACCTCGTTCACGCTTCCGTTGTGGGTGAGATACAGTCTCAGGGTGTCGCAGTAATCGGCATTCCGCTCAACATCGAACCTGCGGAGTGTTCCGAGGTTTTCTCTGACGAACTCGCGCAGTATATTCATGTTCTTCACGCCGAAAACGAGCTTCATTATGCCTATGCCGCCGTAGTCCGTAAGGACACGCTTCTGCAGCACCGACATACACCGCGCCGCTTCCGCCTGTTCGTAAGCTTCACCGACTTCGGTCAGACCGCTGACGGTATGCGATACGCCCATAAACACATCACCGCCGTTTGCCGCGAGCTTTTTCAGCTCCTCGCAGAACCGCTTTATCTCCTCGTCGGAACAGTTCTGCCGCACCGCAGTGAGCGAGCCGCCCTGCATGAACAGCGACGAATGGTAGTTCGAACGCTTTATCATGCGCCAGATGCTCATATCCATTGACTGGACCGCCGAGCCGGTAACATTCGCGCCGTCCGAAAGAACGCTCACGGTGATGACCGTGTATTTGCTCTTTTCGCCGAAGCCCGATCTACCGAGCAGATCGCCGTAGTTTTTCAGCGCGGCGGGGTCTTTTATTATCGCTCTGAACGCCTCACCGACGCTGCTCTCGTGCTTTTCGTTGCCGATTATCCGTCGGCAGAAATCGTAGGAGATATCGACTATCCGCGAACTCCACGGGATCGTGAAAAGCGGAAAGTCGTTCTGCTCGCAGTAAACTATCACGGGCGACGGCACCGATGTGATGTGCGGGCCTATGTTCACCACAAGCCCGACAGCACCTTTCTTACGAAGGCTTATCACGAAGTCGCGCAGCCATTCGTTGCCGCTGTGTCCTATGCCGGTGGTGAAGATGAGCTCGTTGCCGTGAAGGAAATCGGGTACCTCGCTGTCCTCAACGATATGCACCCAGCGCACGGTGTTTTCCGTGCCGCCGATACCCGCTATAAGCTTCATAGCGTAGCTTTTCTCCGCGTTCGCGCAGAGCTGGGATAATGAGATCGCCATAGGGGATCACCCCCTTTTCGGTTTCATGATACGTTTGGTCTTATCCGTTATCGCTCCCGACGGACAGACGAGCATACACAGGTGACAGCCGACGCATTTCGAAGCGTTCAGCTTCGCCTTTCCGCTGTTCATCGTTATCGCCTGATGACCCGCGTCCGAGCAGGATATAAAGCATCTTCCGCAGCCGAGGCATTTCTCCGTATCAAATGACGGGAATACCACTGTCGAGCGGTCGAGCGTATCCGCGGGAACGAGATTCGGGAGCGCTGCGCCCACGAGCTCGGTAATCTTCGATATACCGTGAGACGCCATGTAGTTCTTCGTTCCCGAAATTATGTCGTCGATGATGCGGTAGCCGTACTGCATCACCGCTGTTGTCACCTGAATGTTGCGGCAGCCGAGCATAATAAATTCCAGCGCGTCGTGCCACGTTTCGATACCGCCCATGCCGCTGAGCTGCATTTCCGACAGCTGCGGGCATTTCGCAAGGTCGTGTATGAAGCGTAACGCTATCGGCTTTACCGCCTTTCCGGAATACCCCGATACCGAGCATTTTCCGCCTACCGACGGGCTGCTCTCAAAGGTGTCGGTGTTTATCCCGAGAATGCTCTTGATCGTATTTATTGCAGCAATACCGTCCGCGCCGCCTTGTGCCGCAGCTATCGCGGGTATCTCCATGTTCCCGATGTTCGGGGTCATTTTCGCGAGAACGGGGAGATTTGTCGCGCTCTTTACGAGCTTTGTGTAACGCTGCACAAGCTCGGGGGACTGCCCGACATCCGAGCCGAGACCGCTTCCGCTCATGTGCGGACAGCTGAAATTGCACTCGATGATGTCGGCACCGGCTTTTGTTACAAGCTCGGAGAGCCGCGTCCATTCCTCGTCGGTCTGACCCATTATCGACGCTACGAGCACCTTTGTCGGGTAGTTCTCTTTGAGTCGTTTAAGCACATCGAGGTTGTATTCGAGCGGGTGATCGGAGATCTGTTCGAGATTCTTGAAGCCTATGAACGGAGTTCCTTCTTTCCCGATAGCTCCGAAACGCGGCGATACCTCATCGGGTATCAGGAACCCTATGGTCTTGAATACCGCGCCGCCCCAGCCCGCCTCGAAGGCGCGGGCGCACATATCGTAATCGCCCGCGACGATCGAAGAAGAAAGGAAGAACGGATTTTCGCATTTAACGCCGCAGAAATCTATCGAGAGATCGGGCTCCTTGTCGTATGTAACCGGCTTCGGGAGCTGTGTTGCCGTATCCCGTATTCGTATTGGCTGATCGTAATGTATGCAGGCTTTTTCACATTCGCCCGGGCAGCACGCACATACTTCCGCGTTTATGGATTTACCCGCCTCGGTCTCGTTCTCGAACCTTATCGCCCGGATCATTCTTGCGGGGTCATATCCCTTCGGACACGCCTTTGTACAGGCGCCCTCGGCACACAGCATACATCTTGCAGCTTCTTCTCTTGATCTTAACATAATAATATCCTTATTTCAGACTGCACTTGACGAACTTTCCGTATCCTTTTTCGCCGACGAACTCACCATTGTCGTAAACGAGCTTGCCGCGGCAGTAGGTCTGAACGGGATAGCCGTGGACTTTCACGCCTTCCCATATCGTATGGTCGCAGTCAGAGTGCATTTTTTCATTCGTTATCGTAAAGTCGATCGTCGGGTCGTAGATGACGATGTCCGCATCCTTACCGACAGCGATCGCGCCTTTTGTCTTACAGCCGAAGATCTTCGCGGGATTTGCCGAGCAGAGCGCAACTGCTTTCTCAAAGCTTATCCTGCCCTCGTTCGCCGCGGACAGCATATACGGGTACATATTCTCGATACCCGCGCAGCCGTTCGGTATCTTCGTGAAATCGTCCTTGCCCCAGTCTTTTTCGGTGGACTGGAAAGGACAGTGATCGGTAGCTATCGTGTCGATGTCACCGCGCCTGATAGCTTCCCAGATAGCGTCCTGACTTTCCTTGCCCTTCATAGGCGGCGAGCAGACGAAGTTTCTGCCGTCTTCACGCTTATAAACTTCGCTTGTGAATTCGAGGTACTGCGGACAGGTCTCGGCGTATATCTCGTAGCCCTCGTCCTTTGCCTTTGTAACAGCCTCGACACCCTGCTTGTTGGCAAGATGCACGATGTAGAGCGGAGCGCCGCTCGCCTTTGCCCACTGTATCGCACGCTCGTCCGCTTCGCCCTCGACAAATTCGGGACGTGACATATAGTGATACCACGCGCTGGTCTTACCCTCGGAGAGATACTTCTTCGTGAGCATGTTCACGAGCTCGTTGTTCTCGGCGTGAACTTCGATAAGAGCGCCGACTTCCTTTGCTTTCTGAAGCACCTGGAAGAATACTCCGTCGGTAACGCCGAAATCATATACCATAAATACCTTGAACGACGGAACGCCGATCTCAACGCATTCGCCGATGCCGTCGATCAGACCGTTCTCGACGTCCTTTACCGCAACGTGGAACGAGTAATCGACCGCAGCGACTGGTGCGCAGAGAGCATCACGTCTCTTTACCGTATCGGTCATCTTCTCGCCGAAATCCTGAAGCGCGAAGTCGAACACAGTGGTAGTTCCGCCGCAGGCAGCAGCTCTCGTTCCCGCGAAATAGTCGTCCGAGGAGACTGTGCCGCCGAACGGCATCGCAAGGTGAGTATGTGCGTCTATCGCACCGGGTAGTACGAGCTTTCCGCTCGCGTCGATGATGTTTTCGCATTCGGAGTCCGATATGCTGTCGGAGATGCAGACGACTTTGCCGTCCTTTATGCCTACGTCCGCTTTAATGGTGCCGGACGCGTTGACTATCGTACCGTTCTTGATTATCATATCCATAGTTAAAGCTCCTTTTTGCTGAACCAGAAAGTGTTGTTCAGCGGCGCTTACGCGCTTGTCCTTGCAGACGGCACAAGGGCTACGCGCCCTTGACCTGCGGCAGCGTACCGCTGCACCATAATGTTTTTACTTCTTATAAACGAGTACCAGACCGGAACGCTGATATACCTGTGCGATCTCAAGGAGATCCATACCGCCTGCGTTAGCGGAGATAAGGTTGGATACCCATGTTACACCGAAATCGACTGTACCGTTGTTTACGGCTGTTGTCTCGCCTATGTCGCCGCCGCCGGAAACGATAGTAACATTTAAGCCCACTTCGTCATAGAAGCCCTTCGCCTTTGCAACGAAGTAGCCCATGAACTGTGCCTGCGGGAGCCACTTGAGCTGAATGGAAACATCGGTCTTTTCGGGAGCTCCGAAGCTGCCTGCCAGAGCGTCTGTCCAGTACGAGGTGCTGCGGATGTCATCAAGTGTAAGCGCCTGTAATTTGTCCGCTGCCGTGCTGTCGTCGAGCTTGATGTACTGCTTAGCGAGATCGAGAGTCTGCTGCATTGCAGCCTCGTCCATCTTACCGTAATCCTTGACAGCGTTTCCTGTTGTATCGGTCTCAACGAGCTTCTTTACCTCGGAAGCCATATAAGCCTGGTGATCGGAGGAAACGGACGAACCCGCCTCAAATACGATCTGAGCGGCCTCCTCGGGATTTGCACAAGCGTACTCCCAACCCTTCATGGAAGCGGAGATGAACGCCTTTACTGTGTTCGGGTTCTTCTCGGCAAAAGCCTTTGTGGTGAAAAGATTGTCTTCGAGCATAGCCACGCCCTCGTTGTTCATATCTATGATGCCGACGGTATCGCCGTAGCCGTAGCCGCCCTCATAGCTGTTCTGAACAAGACCGAGCTCGTTATATGTCATTGCGGATGCAAGCGTTATCGAGTTGTCGTCAAAGCCGTCCATATCGAACGCCTGTGACAGGAACTTGTTCTCCTGACCGTACTTTGTGAGCAGGGCGAAGATCTCGTACTCGTTGCCGAGACCCCAGTTTCCGACCTTGCCCGCCTGTGCCGCTGCGATTATTCTGTCGCTGTCGGATATTGAAGAAGGTGCTGCTTCTGTAGCAGCCGCTTCTGTTTCTCCGCCGGCTGCCGTAGTTTCAGCCGCAGCAGCAGTTGTTGTAGCTGCCGGAGCTGCTGTTGTGCTTGCCGGTGCCGAGCTGCACGCCGAGAATGCCGATACGATCATGGTTGCGGCGATGACAGCCGCGAGAGTTTTCTTGGAAAATTTCATAGAAATTTACCTCCTTTACCTTTCTTCTGCACATTGTTTTTTGTTTATAAAGAGCGGTTTCCCGCGCTTTTACGTTTTTCACCTGCGTTTCCGCAGTGCTACAGCCTCTATCAGCATAAGTACCGCATACATCACGATACCGATTATGCAGGCTGTAACTATGTATGCCCATGCGGTTGAATACTGCGCTATCAGTATGTTCTCACGTATCTGACGGCCGACACCGGTTATGTACTCCGCGAAATACTCGCTGACAAGTGCGCTTATGACACTTCCCGGAACGCTTACACGAAGCGCGGTGAAGATGTACGGAACGCTGTTCGGGAGCCGGAGCTTAAAGAATTCCGTGAGTCTTCCCGCCGCGTAAGTCTTCATCAGATCGTCCGAGAACGGCGGCAGCTCGGTAAGTCCGCGGTAGGCGTTGACGCTCATCGAAGCCATACTCACTACCGTCACGACGATCACCTTTGCGACCATGCTCCTGACTTCCGCCTCGGAGCTTACGTCTTTTGTCCAGTTGATTATAACGGGCGCGAGAGCGACTATCGGTATCGCATTGAACGCCGAAACTATCGTAAGTCCGCCGCTTCCGTATTTCGGAAATACCGTCGCGAATATCGCTATCAGGTAGCCGAGGATCGAACCGAATATCAGCCCGAGCACCGCGACCTCTACCGATGCCCAAACGTTCGCCATTATCTTGTCGCTGTTCTCGCTCATTATTGTTGCGATCCTTGTCGGATACGGAAGAACGTATTCGTCCGTGTTCAGCAGCGTATGTAATAGTCCCGTCTGCCATGCGGCTATAAGAGCGACACCGAATATCAGCGGACAAACCACCGACTGCACGGCGTTTCGCCGTTTTTTATTAACTTTTGCAGCCACGGAGATCATCCTTTCTTTCCGATGCGTTTATAGGGGCAGAGCAGCGTTTCGATCAGCCCCATAAGGTAAAAGCTGAGTATTCCGATAACTGCGCTGAAAACTACTATATCCCAGAACACGTATCTTGTCATAGCGCCTTTGAGCGACTGTGACAGCAGACACCCGAGTCCGATACCGCCCTGTAACGTATCGACAAGTATCGACGCAGTTATCGCCATAGGCGCGGATATTTTCAGACCTGTGAAAAAGTAGGGGATACACGCAGGTATCATCGTTTTTGTGTAAAGCTGGAACTTGTTAGCCGCGTATGAGTACATCAGCTCGTGCGCCTCGCGCCTTACCGACTTGAATCCTGCAAGCGTGTTTGCCGCTACCGGATAGAACGTAAGTATCGCGGCTATCACGATTCGGCTTATCGCTATATCACCCGTTATCGCGTTTATTATCGGTGCCATTCCGAGTATCGGTATAAGCTGTATCAGCATAAGATACGGGAACGCGATCTTCTCGATTATCCCCGAAAGGCTCATGAGAAGCGCCAGCACAAATCCGGACGCTATACCGATGACATATCCTATCGCAGCACGGGAGAGTGTTGCTCCCGCGTTTTCAAGAACCATTTCAAGCGCGCTCTGCGACCCGTTTATCTTGCGGTCACT
This sequence comes from Ruminiclostridium sp., assembly GCA_017395555.1. Taxonomy (GTDB): domain Bacteria; phylum Bacillota; class Clostridia; order Oscillospirales; family Ruminococcaceae; genus Ruminiclostridium_E. Next base: position 25,563 of record JAFPUE010000116.1, read on the forward strand.
TGTAAGCGAATCGACGATGCCTCCGAGATGAGGGAGGACGTTTTCGGGAGTTCGCTTTACCTCCGCCACACGTGTCGCACATATTTCCCAGATGACGATTATTACCGCTATCCATACGAGCGTCACGAACGCCTTGCTGTTCAGTATTTTTTTAATGATCTTCATCCATATCAGCTCCTAAACACCTTCAAAGCTGTTTCTTACCTTCGCCACAAGCGCGGTAAATTCGGGAGTGTCTCTTATCTCCATAGCTCTCGGACGCGGCAGGTCAATGTCTATTACCGCCGAAAGTCTTCCCGGGTGAGGCGACAGCACACATACCCTGTCCGACAGGAAGACCGATTCCGAGATGTTGTGTGTTACGAAAATTATCGTTTTGTTAGTCTTGCGCCAGATCTTGAGCAAGTCTATGTGCAGCTTCTCTCTTGTGAACTCATCAAGCGCCGAAAACGGCTCGTCCATAAGAAGTATCTCGGGCTGTAACGCGAGCGCTCTTGCAATACCGACTCTCTGCTGCATACCACCCGAAAGCTGTCTCGGGTAATGATCGGCGAATTCCGAAAGTCCGACAAGATCAAGCATCTTTATCGCACGTTCATGCCGCTCGGCTTTGCTTTCATGGATTATCTCAAGCGGAAGCTCGATGTTCTTTATAACTGTGCGCCATTCGTAAAGCACCGCGCTCTGGAATACCATTCCGTACTTGCGCTTGAGTCTTGCTTCCTTCGGTGTTTCTCCGCCTATAAGCACCTTGCCGGAAGTTGGTTGCAACAGATCGGCAATGATGCGTAGAAGTGTTGTCTTTCCGCAGCCGGAAGGACCAAGCAGCGAAATGAACTCGCCTTTGTGTATGTCCATTGTGACGCTTGTGAGTGCCTGAACTTCTTTGCCGTCCGCTCCGTCGTAGGTCATTCCGACATTATCAAGCATTATTTCTGCATTATTTAATTTATCATCTTTCATAACCGATCACCTTCTCGAAAAAGCGAAGGGAGGGCAGCAGCATCGACGCCATTGTCCTCCCGTTCTCTATGGTTATATTATATCAGGCACAAATCGCCAAGTCAACGCTTTGTGAATTTTATGTCATATCTGTACAAATCTATTCTGTTCAAAGGTATAAATGTAACCGATTTATGAATTATTTATATTTCCAACTTGCAAAAATTAGGCTATGGCACAATAATCCCGGCACATACCCGCGACAAAAGCACAATTAAAATCAACGGGTATACAATTTTATAATATAAAAAGTCAGAATACGATTTGTGACCTTTATTTTTACTCGACATTTGTTTTTAACTGTCAACCAACTATCAGAAACATCGAGACCGGTATAAATATCACCAGTCGCCGCATCTCCCCAAAGCCTTGACTTGTCTATTTCTACGAAATATCTGAAAAGCTCAGAAATGCGGCGATTTTACCCTTTACATTTAGCGAAAAAATGTCCTTTATTATGAGAGCTATAATTCTGAATACCTAATTTCAGAGTCGTTAGCCCGCCGCTTATCATCCGCATATTGCACAATCTGCCCCGCACCTATGGATTTTCTTGTGGTTAATCATACAAAACCGCCAAAAGCGTAGATAGAAAGTGCCTTTGAAACCCCTATATATGTGAAGGGGTAAATTATCGGCTCCTGTAAGGTATGAACTCCGAGCCACATGATCGAAACCCCATTGCCTGTCATCTGCATATTGTACAAATGCTATCAACTTCGACGGCGCTGCATTTCAATCTCGAAGCCAAGCGCAGTCTCAAGGATATTGTGGGCGATATGATATGCCGTGATTTAGATAAATCCGCTTGACAGCGCACTCGACAAATCAACTTAAACAAAAGAGACAATCACGCTTCTGAAAATTTGACGATTTAGTGTGTTGAATTTTCGGGACGGGTATGCTATAATTATAGTATACCCGCTGTGTTTGTCGGAAAGAGAGGTAACAATGAAATCAACAGACAATATCACAGCATTATATTGCAGGCTGTCACAGGATGATATGCTCGCGGGAGAAAGCAACAGTATTACCAATCAGAAGTCAATACTGCTGAAATATGCCAAAGAGAACGGATTTACCAATCCGCAGTTCTAAGCCGACGACGGTTACAGCGGCACGAACTTAGACCGTCCGGACTTCCAGCGCATGAAATCCGACATTGAGGACGGCAAGGTTTCAACTGTCATAGTTAAAGACCTATCCCGTCTCGGGCGTGAGTATTTGCAGACCGGCTATTACACCGAGATATTCTTCCCGCAGCGTGATGTGCGTTTCATAGCAGTCCACGACAATGTCGATACCCAGCGCGGCGACAATGATTTTGCGCCTTTTAAGAATCTTATAAATGAATTTTACGCCAAGGACTGCTCGAAGAAAATCAAGGCTGTTTTCAAGTCAAAGGGTATGTCAGGCAAGCCGCTCACGACCAAGCCACCTTACGGATACAGAAAATCAGAACTTGATAAGAACAATTGTGAGATAGACGAAGAAGCCGCTGCGATAGTACGTAAGGTCTTTGAAATGTATATTAACGGATATGGCTCGTTTCAGATCGCAAGCAGATTGAGTAAAGAGAAGATACTTACACCTACGGCGTATTTTGAATTAAAGACCGAAGGAAACATAGGAATTCTTAAACCCTATCACTGGTCTGACAGGACTGTTGACAAAATGCTTACAAAGATGGAATACACGGGCTGTACCGTGAACTTCAAAACAACGAAAAAATCATACAAGTGCAAGAAAACGGTGTATAATCCGCGCGAGGAATGGGCAGTGTTCAAAGGCACTCACGAACCTATCATCAGTGAAAGCGACTTTGAACTTGTTCAGGAACTTCAACATAACAAGCGCAAGGTGCAAAAGTCCGGTGAGCCAAACCCGTTTTCATCGAAGGTTTATTGTGCAGACTGCGGAGGTAAGATGTATCTTTGTCGGGCGAAGTCACTTAACGAGGATCAGGAGCATCTGAAATGTGGGCGTTACGCCAAGGATAAGGATGACTGCACAGCTCACTTTATACGCACGGTCATTCTGAAAAGCATCGTCATTACTGAGATCAACAGGCTTTTGACGGAAATACATGATAATGAAGAGGAATTTATACAGCGTGCAATGGAAAAATCCAATAAAGACCACTTATCTGATCTGAAAAAGGCAAAGAAGACGCTTTCCGACAATGAAAAACGAATTTCCGAGCTCGACAGGCTTTTCAAGCGGCTTTATGAGGATAATGTCTCCGGAAAGATCACCGACATCCGTTTTGATCAGATGTCAAGGGACTATGAAACCGAACAGGATCAGTTAAGAAAGCAATCGGCGGAGCTTACCGTGTTCATCTCTGATAGCGAACAGAAGTCCGACGAATTGACAAAATTTATGGAACTTGTCCGCAAATATGAGATCATCACAGAACTTACACCCGAAGTAATGAACGAGCTTATTGACAGGATCGAGGTTCATACTCCGGACAAGTCCTCCGGTCACCGTAGGAAGACAATAGACATCTATTTCAGATTCAACCTTGCAAGCGCTCCGGCGGAGATATGTAACACGGATTATTGCAAAAAGAAAAAGGCAATATAGGCTTAAATGCCTATACTGCGCTATTTCAAAAAACTTCTACCGTCGTACTGACCTATAATCTGTACGGTATTTTTTTATTTCAGCAACGGAGTCTTTGCCAACCCCCCTGCATTTCTGTCTGCGGCTGCCCGCTGATGTATCTTAGAAATACTGCATTTGTTTGGGGTGTCAAGCCCACTTTTCCAAAGGGGGCTTGCGGGGGGTTGGGGGGCAGGGCCCCCTCTCTGAAATCTCTTCCCGAAAACGCGTCCTTGGATCCAAGGTGAAACCTTGGTCGATGTCCGTCGCTGACCGCTTTTATGCGCGCATCGTGCGCGCTTTGGGCAGTCACGCTCGCAGCCTCCTGCTGCGGGGCGAAGCTCCGGCGGGGCTTGGGGCAGGGTCCCAAACAGCCGAAGGCAGCAGGTTTTCAGCCAAAACTCTCACAGGCGCAGCAACTCGACTGCGTTCTTATAGAATATCCTGTCCTTGTCGGAAGCAGGGATATCGAGTTCTTCGACGAGATTTATTTCTTCCTGCGGGTCACTCCACGGGAGATCGCTTGCGAACAATATCTTATCCGCACCGTGCTTCTTTACTATCTGCGCAAACACGCTGCGGTCAATATCCTTTGCGACAAAAGCCGTGTCAAAATACACATTCGGCAGTCCCGCCGCATATTTCAGAACGTGCTCCCACGCGTAGTTGCCGCCCATGTGCGCACCTATGAAGTTCAGCTTCGGGTACATTTCGCTCAGCTCGATAAGGTCATAGGGCATTGCGCGATGCACCAAAGGCGAAACCGGATCATAGCCCATGTGGAACACAACCGGCAGCCCGAGCTCCTCACAGCGTTTGTATATGCGGTGGCAGTGCTCATCAAAGATATACACGCCCTGATAATCGTGGTGGAGCTTCACGCCCTTTAATCCGAGCTCCTTAATCCTGTCAAGCTCGTCAAGGGCGGTTCCTGCAAACGGGTGGACGGTGCCGAACGAAATGATATTCCCTTTGTAAACATCCTTTGCCCAATTGTTGATCGTCTCCTGTTGGGTGGGCTTTGTCGCTATCGGGAGCAGCACTCCGTAGTCGATGCCGTTCGCGGTGAGCATTTCGCTTGCTCCCTTTATCGTGCCGTTTGTGTAGCACGGGCAGTCGGCGGTAGCGGTGAGCTTTGCGATAACGCGCTCCGCGATAGAGTCGGTGTATGCGTGGATATGTGTGTCGATTTTCATAACCTATAATTTACAATCCCCCGCACAAACGGCGGGGGAAAGCCTTTTCTATAATATTTTATCTCCTGTTTTGCTTCTTTTCGCAGCGAAAAGAAGCGGGGAAACGTCAGTGAATCACAGCCGCCCGTCAAACGAACCGCCGGAGCCTCCGAATCCGGAACCGAGCGCCGTGTAGCCGGAAGCCTTCTTCCTGTCGGTGTTGACGTTCTGGAGATCGTAGCGAAGCTCCTTTAAACGTGCATCTACACGCACGGACGCCTGCTTTTCCTTGTCGGCAACCGCAAGATAAGACGAGTGCATCTTCACCGCCGCCTTGTGTATCTCGCGAAGCTCGCTTGAAAGACCGAGCGGAACGTGTCCGCCGGTTATCATGCGCCGGATAAGATCGCTCTCCTGTCCGGTGCAGTCCGAGCAGGCAGCGTCAATATCTTCTCTCGTTCTGCCCACGGCTTCAATGATCTCGCTTCTGCGGGCAACTATCTCATCGAGCGTCTCGTCGATATCGGTGGTGATGATCTCCGTTGTAGCCGCGCTGTAAAGCTCGGTCAGCCGCGTCATCTCCTCGATATCCCGTATTATTCTGATCTTGGTATCTTCGGTCATCGGATCACCTTTTCAGACTCTCGGCATTGCCGCTACCTGCGCGAACGCGTCTCTCAGATCCGCGAACATCGGGAGTAGCTCCTTTATCATTTGTGTGTCCTTCTTGACATTAGCCGTGACGAGCTGTCTGTTGAAGAAATCATACAGCGCGTCGAGATCCTTCGACATCGGTATCTTCATATCAAGCACCGAGCGAAGCGCGTTTACTATATCCTGTGTTTTCTGGAGCGATTTGTTGGCGCTCGCGTAATTCTTTTCGTCTATCGCAATGATAGCAATATTCATCTGTTTCTCTGCCTCGTCGTACAGCTTTACGACGATCTCCATGGGAGTAAGCGTCTGGAGAGACTGCTTTTTGTATTCCGAATATGCGTTTGCCGCCATATACGATACCTTCCTTTTTTAGGATCTGCAGCCGCACCGCAGTACGGCTGCAGTTATGTTTGTATTACTGGAAATAGGACATGAACTGTGACTGCTGGCTGTTCATCGTGCCGAGAAGCGATTCCATTGAGGAGTATCTCTTCCACAGTCTGTTCTGTTCGCTTTCGTAACGCTTGTTGAGAGATGTGATCTTGGACTTTGTTCTCTTGATAGCGTTGTAAAGCTCGTTGTCGGTAGCGGAGGTTCCGCTCGAAAGACCCGCTTTTCTGATAAGGGAGCCCTTATTGTCGCCCGTGGACTTAACGCCCGCGTCAAGAGCGGCGGAGAACTTCTTCATAATGCCGTTCTCGCTGTCGGTAAAGAGCTTTTCGATATCGTCGAGGTGTGTCTCTATCGCAGCGTCGAGAGCCTTTTCGTCAATATTGGCGAACATACCGTGCTTGCTGTAATCCGAGGAAGTCTTGAGACCCATGGAGGACAGCGAGAACACATTTCCGTCAAGTCCTTCGATAGAGCCCATGAGCGCTGTACGCAGGCTCGTCATTACCGACGTTGTGGTGCTGTCGTGGTAGAGCAGACCCTTCTTCGCCTTCTCCTCCCACTTTTCCTCCTGCTTTTCGCTTAGGTCAAGGTCTTCCTTATCCGCATCCGCAAGGAAGTAGTAGTCCTTTTCGGGCTTCTCGTCGAGATACTTGTAAACGTCCTCGATAAGCTGGTTGTATTCCTTCACGAAGTCCTTTATCAGATCCTTGATAGCGGAGGTGTCCTTGCCGATTGAAACGGTAAATTCCTCGCCGACTTTTGCGTTGCCGGAGATCGTGAACGTTGAGCCGTCCGCTTCTATGGTGTTGCCGTTGCTCTGATAGGTCTTGCCGTTTATCTCGACTTCGAGGTTCTCACCCTTTGTGAAGGTGCCGTTTTTCAGTCCGATAGCCGTAAGCAGATTGGACTGACCCTTATCGTCGATATCGACTGCGCTGTCAACTCCGTACTTGCTCGCCGTCATGCTGAAAGCGTTGTCGAGCGACGAGTATGTCATCTTGACACCCGCCGTGGAAGCATTTACCTTCTTCATCATATCATTCACGGTAGTATCGCCCGAGAATGAGAAGTTAACGCCGTTTATCGAGAAGTTGTAGTTTCCGTCCTCGTCCGCCGTTGCGCCGATATCGGAGAGCTTGGTGGAGTTCGTGATCTGCGAGATAGCGGTAGTCGCATCGCCCGCCGTGGCTCCGAGAGCCTCCGCGTTGTTCGCGCTGTCACCCGCAACGGTCATAGCAACATTTACGGGAGTTTTTGTCGTGACCTCGTTGCCGTCCTCGTCGGTGGTGGTGTTCTCCTTGTACGCGCTTATCACCGCAGAA
>JAFPUE010000117.1 GCA_017395555.1 Ruminiclostridium sp.
TCTGAAGCTCAACGGGCAGCATATCAAGCTGTTTGGCGTGAACCGTCATGACAGCTATCCGGACACCGGATATTACGCAGACAAGGCGCGAATGAGAAAAGACCTTACTCTGATGAAGCGGCACAACATCAACGCCGTGCGCACCTCGCACTACCCGAACGCGCCGGAGTTTTACGCCATGTGCGACGAGCTGGGGCTGTATGTCATTGACGAAGCCGACCTCGAAAGCCACGGCTGCGTGAATGTATATAACGATCTGAAATGGACATGGGCAGACGGCTACAACGGCATAGCAATGATCGCGAAGGACCCGCGGTTCAAGGAAGCTATACTTGACCGCGAACGGCTTCTTGTCACACGCGACATCAACCACCCGTGCGTCATCTTCTGGTCACTCGGCAACGAGAGCGGCTACGGCGAAAATCTGTGCGAGGCTGCGAAATTGATAAAGTTGCTCGACAGCACACGCCCTGTACACTATGAAAGCACGCACAAGCTCGATGACACGCCGGACGACGTGCTCGACATGGTCTCGGAAATGTACACTTCACCCGACGATATCCGCAAATTCCTTGCCCGCGAGGACGAAAAACGCCCGTTCGTACTGTGCGAATACTGCCACGCAATGGGCAACGGTCCCGGCGACCTGGAAGACTATCACAACCTGTTTATGGAGAGTGACCGGCTTATCGGCGGGCTTGTATGGGAGTGGGCAGACCATGCCGTTATCCTCGGATTTACAGAGGACGGCAAGCCGAAATACGGCTACGGCGGCGACAGCGGCGAGCGCCACAACGACGGGAATTTCTGCATGGACGCGCTTTGTTATCCGGACAGAACACCGCACACGGGCTTGCTCGAGGTAAAGCAGGTGTATCGTCCTGTTCGAGTGACACAGGGAGATACACCGGGCAGGTTCACGATAAACAGCCTGCTGCGTTTTATCAATGCGGGCGAGCATCTCGACTGCAACTGGGAGATAACCTACGACGGCGGAAAGTCCGCTGAAGGCATCTTCACCTTCTCCGTGCCGCCGATGGGAACGGTTGAAATCGCGATACCGGAGGCTGTGGGGGAGTTTGACAGCGATGCGTATATCCGCTTTGTTTTCACCGCGAAGAATGGCTACGGAGAGTTCAAGGACGGCGATGAAGTCTGCTTCGATCAGTTAAAAATATTCACTGCGGAAAGAAAAGCAGTTCCCGTGTCGGAAACTGCTCCGACATTTACGGAAACGCCTCTTGAATACCACATTAAGGAGGGCAATACAGAGTATGTTTTCGACCGCCGTACAGCGCGTTTCACAGGCATTTGTATAAACGGCGAAAACATTCTCGCGAAGCCCATGGAGTTTAACTTCTTCCGTGCTCCCGTCGATAACGACACGATGAAAAATGACTGGTATCAGGCGCATCTCAACGACTATATCGTCAAGGTTTATGAAACGAGCATATCCGCTGAAAACAACTGCGTCGTTATCCGTGTAAAACAGTCATTCGGTTGGAGCATACATCAGCCGTTCGCGAAAATGACCACGGAATACCACATTGACGGCAGCGGCTCACTCGATGTCGATTGCACTGCCGAGTTTTCCAACAAGGTAGAATTTCTCCCGCGCTTCGGACTGCGGCTGTTCATGCCGAAAACCTTTGACCGCGTGGGATATTGGGGCTATGGACCGTATGAGAGCTACACAGACAAACATCATTCCTCATATATCGGCAACTTCACCGAAAAGATCGCAGATTTGCACGAGGACTATATCAGACCGCAGGAAAACGGCTCGCATTATGGCTGTACGAGAATGACCGTGCTCGGCGAAAACGCGTCGCTCACGTTCACGAACCCGGACGGATTATCGTTCGGCGCGTCGGAATACAAGCAGGAAGAATTGGCAGCGAAAAAACACAATTACGAGCTTGAAAAATGCGGGGACAATGTGATATGCACGGACTTCGCAATGGCGGGAGTGGGCTCGGCGGCGTGCGGTCCCGCGCTCGCGGAAGAATACAGGATAAAGCTGCCGACGGTAACCGGAAAAATAAAGATTACACCGAAAGGATAAGCGTATGAAAATAAGATTCAAAGCGATCTTTCTTACCGCATCTATGCTTTTGACAGGCGCGTGTACAGGCGCTCCCGCACCCGTGAATACAACGAAAAATGAAGTCACAACAACAGTCGCTGCGCCGGATCCGGAGCCCGTATTCCGCACGGCGACCGAAATTGCCGCTGACATGGGGCTAGGCTGGAACCTCGGCAACACAATAGAAGCGTATGAGGCGACGGGCTGCGAGAAGATAACGTTCGAGTGGATACCCGTTATTGGAGATAACAAGCCTTCCGACTATGAGACCTGCTGGGGCGCGCCGGTAACCACACAGGAGATTATCGACGGTGTGAAAGCCGCGGGCTTCAACACTGTGCGAATTCCCGTGTTCTGGGGCAATATGATGGAGAATGACGGCACATGGACGATAAACTCCGACTATATCGCGCGTGTTAAGGAGATCGTAGATTACTGCATGAACGACGGGCTTTACGCGGTAGTGAACATTCACCATTTCGACGAGTTCATAATCAGGCGCAACGATCTTGCGGGCTGCCGCGCCATATTTGAAAATTTGTGGACGCAGATAGCGGAGTATTTCAAGGATTACCCGGACACTCTCGTTTTCGAGGGCTTCAACGAGTACCTCGGCGGCAATCAGTTTGATGAAAACGGCGAGCTTAAAGAGCTGCCAAAGGACGACGCATACCTTATGACCAACACGCTGAATCAGACATTCGTCAATGCCGTACGCGCAACGGGCGGGAACAACGCGGAACGCACGCTGATAATCTCCGGCTACTGGACGAATATCGACAACACCACCTCGCACCGTTTCCTTATACCTAAAGACAGCGCGACAGGCAAGCTCATGGTCTCGGTGCATTACGTCGATAATATGATGTACTGGATAAACCAGATAGGCTCGAAAAAGTGGGTCGAATATACCGACAGCCAGATCGCGCTGCTCGACAAGGCGCTCGGCGAAAAGGGCATACCCATATTCCTCGGCGAAACTACGTCCAGATACCCGAAAAGCAACTTTGCTTCCGACGCGGAATATACGACCTCGTCCGAGTGCCTTGAAGTCGTTCTGAATAAACTGACCGAACACGGATTTGTTCCCGTTCTGTGGGACGTTACCGACAATTTCTATTCAAGAGACACCTGTACGATAAAGGACAGTGATGACGCGAAGGTAATAAACACGCTCTCCGACAAGCTGAAAGAAGAAAGCATATATTAAAGCAGAACAATACGGTAATTTTAATAATAATTATTATTTCAGCCGTTCTTGCGGTTGTATGTATTGCGGTAATTCTTATCGTCAGAAAAAAACATCACGCAAATAATAGTCATGAATGTTCGACACCGCGCGCCTGATAAAATCTCCTTAGAGAAGACGTACATAAAATGTGCGGGCCGAACTTATAAAACCGCAAAGTGACAAAACAACCTTCTATGGTATAACAGAAACCATAGGAGGTTGTTTTTTGCTGTATATTCTTACTATGCAGAATTAAAGAAATAACCATATGATGTTTTATTACGGCCGGCAAGTATACAAATATCACGGGCCAAGAAAAAAGCTGACCGACTATGGCTACGCTTTATAATAGGTTTTTACACGATCATAAAAATCGGGCATTTATGTCTTGTTTATTCTGTCGATTTATGGTATAATATAATACAACAGATCAGACAGCTGCATTTACGTCTGAATATAGGCATCTGAGAGCGAGGTCATGTTATGAGTCCAATAGAATCCGGAAGATCCAATGCTGTATACAAATTTATATATATATTTACGTTTCTCTGCTTTCTTATTTCTGTGGCAGCGGGTATGTCCCTGCATGTTTACGCACAGCCGGAAACGGAGGTCGTAAAGGTCGGATATTACGAAAACGAAGTGTTTCAGGAAGGTGCCGGAGAAGGTCTTGTAAAGACCGGTTACGCTTACGAATACTACCGAAAGATATCTGAATATACAGGCTGGCGTTACGAGTATGTATATGGGGATTTCAACGAACTCTACGAAATGCTGCTTGACGGAAGGATAGATCTGCTTGCCGGTCTGGCAAAAACAGAGAGCCGCATAGGTCTGATCGGTTATCCTGACTCTCCTATGGGAAACGAGGTGTACAGCTTTGTCAAGCATTCCTCGGATACGGACATAACCGCTGTCCCGGGCACTTTGAACGGCAAGAAGATCGGAGCTCTTGACAGCGCGGTCGCAGTCGCGGCATCGGCATATCTTGACGAGCGCGGAATCAACGCCGAACTGATCACATATCCGAGCTATGATGCTCTTGTCGAAGCTTTCGGTGCCGGAGAAGTTAATGTTATAGCCGCGGAAAGCGACGGGACCTCGGGGCGCGACAATACCGAAGTGGTATGCTCTTTCGGTACGTCCGATTATTATCTTTGTGTAAGCCGCGACCGACCCGCACTTCTTGAGGAGCTCAATGCTGCGCAGGCGGAGCTTCTTGTCGACGAACCCAATTTTATCAATTCTCTCCGCGCGAAATACTACTCTGTAAGTGTTTCGAGCAGAGCTTTTTCGGCTGCGGAAAAGGAATGGCTTGCCGCGCACGATACGCTCAGGATCGGCTATCTTAACCATTATCTGCCGTACAGCGACACAGACTCTGACGGCAACGTTACCGGAATGGTAAAGGATATAATCCCGGGGATGCTCTCCGGTCTCGGTATTAAGAATCTCAATGTGCAGTACATAGGCTTTGACAGCTATGACGACATGGTAAACAGCATGGCCGTGAACCAGACGGATGCCGCGTTTCCTGTGGGCGGCGGTCTTTACTATTCGGAAATGGGCGGTATATATCAGAGCAACGCCGTATTATCCTCGACGACCGAGCTTATCTACAAAGACAGCTATCCCGAAGGTGACAGGGTCAGATTTGCGGTGAACGAAAACAACCGTATGCAGTATTACTACATAATGTCGCATTTCGACAACGCAGAGATCGAGTTTTATCCGTCGGTCGAAGCCTGTCTTTCGGCAGTTCTCTCCGGCAAGGCGGACTGCACAACGCTCAACGGGCTCCGCGCACATGAGATACTGCGCAACAACGCTTATCACAGTCTCTCGATGAAACTGATGTCGCGGACGGACGACCGCTGCTTCGGCGTTTTGATAGGCAATGACGGTCTTCTGAAGCTTCTCAACAGGGGCATAAACGTAATTGGCGGCGAATACGCGCAGAACATTGCAAACAAGTACACAGGCGGGTTATACTCATACACGTTTGTCGATGTGCTTCAGGACAATCTGGGACTTTTCGTGCTTATTGCCTTTGCCGTTATCGCTGTGATTATCACTTTTCTGGTGCGCGATTCCGTTCGCTCCAAAAATCAGGCGGCCGACAGGGAAAGAGCGAGGATTGCCCTTGAGGAAAAGAACCGTGAGCTCGCACAGGTAGCACAGGAAGCAAAGGACGCGAACAGAGCAAAGACCTACTTCCTTTCTACGATGTCCCACGATATACGCACTCCGATGAATTCGATACTCAGTATGAATGAAATGGTGCTGCGCGAATGCGACAACGAGGACATACTCGTCTATTCCGGACATATCCGTGCTTCGGGCATTATGCTGCTCGGGCTTATAAACGATATCCTTGATTTTTCCAAGATCGAGGCGGGAAAGCTCGACATAATCCCCGTTGATTACGAGGTGTCGTCGGTGCTAAACGACCTTGTGACCATGCTTGAGACCAAGGTCGAAGAAAAGGGGCTCGCACTTGTTCTTAACATCGACAAAAGTATGCCCAATCATCTCCGCGGAGATGAGATAAGAATAAAGCAGGCTGTAACGAATATCCTGACAAACGCAGTCAAATACACCCAGGAGGGCACGGTCACATTTACAGTGGGATACGACACGATCGAAAACGAGCCCGACAGTATAATGCTTAACATAAGCGTTGAGGATACAGGTATCGGAATTAAGGATGAAGACATAGAAAAGCTGTTCGCGGCGTTTGAACGCATTGACGAGGCAAACAACAGGAACATCGAAGGCACAGGGCTCGGCATAACCATAACGGACAGCCTTCTCAGGCTTATGGGAAGCTCGCTGAACGTAAAGAGCGAACTCGGAAAAGGCTCGGTATTCAGCTTTTCGCTGAAACAGACCGTTACAGACTCCGAGCCGGTCGGCGACTATGAAGAAGCGTTCAGGCATTCGATCGCGGGAATACAGAAATACCACGAAAAGTTTACCGCTCCGGACGCAAACGTTCTCGTCGTCGATGATACGCCCGTAAACCTGATAGTTTTCAAAAATCTGCTCAAACGCACAAAATTACAGATAGACACCGCTGACAGTGCCGACGAGTGCATAGATCGCGCTATGCGCTCAAAATATGACATCATCTTCCTCGACCACATGATGCCATATAAAGACGGCATCGAGGCGCTTAAAGAGCTCAGATCGCTCAGCGGCAACCCCAACATCGACACCCCCATGATATGCCTTACCGCGAACGCTGTTTCGGGAATGAAGGAGACATACATCGCTGCGGGATTTGATGACTATCTCACAAAGCCTATCGACCCCGACAGCCTTGAAAACACGATACTGTCTTATCTGCCGAAGGAAAAGATACAGTCTGCAGACGACACGGATACTGACGAAGACAAGGTGGAAATACCGGAGCTGCTGCTCGAAACGGACGGTATAGTTGTTTCGTCCGGACTTAAACACTGCGGGAATGCAAGAGCGTATATAGACGCTGTACGTACTTTCCTCGACACAGCCGAAAACAATATTGCGGACATTGAGCGCTATCGCCGTGAAAACGACACACGAAGCCTTACGGTAAAGATACACGCCCTTAAAAGCACGTCGAGGATAATAGGTGCGGAAGAGCTCGGTGCATTCGCCGAAATGCTCGAAAAAGCCGGAAACAATAACAATGTTGAAGTCTTAGAGAAGAATGTTGATAAACTGCTGTCAGACTACCGAAGACTTACGGAAGCGCTGGCACCGCTCGGACAGCCCGACACCGTTACGGACAAGCCGCCTATCTCCCGCGAAAAGCTGAAAGAAGCGTACAATGCGATACTTGAATTTTCCGAGGCGCTTGATTATGACAGTGTCGAGTATGTGATAAAAAGCCTTGACAGCCACAGCATACCCGATGATGAAGCCGAGCGCGTGAAGAAACTGAAAAAAGCCGCTCTCAACTACGACCACGAACTTATACCCGAAATTCTGAAGTAAAGAGGGGAACATCTGAATGAACATAAACGATGAAAACACACAGCTCTCGGGTCTTCTGCACGAGATCAAAGCGCCGATAGACGCGATACTCAGCTACGGCAGGCTCGTCGCGGAGTCGGAGGATCCCGTGATGAAGAACTACGCGCAGAAAATTACCGCGGCTGCCGAAAAAGTAACAGATGTCATCGACGGTTCACTCGACAAGGCTGCCGATTGTGACGATACCCAGGCAAGAAAACAGCGTACACTGTTCCCTGCTCCCGTATCCGGCCCCGAAAGCACTCCACTCATTCTGGTGGTTGACGACGACGAATTGATATGCGAGAGCGTCGCGGCTATGCTCGGGAAAATATACCGCACGGAAACGGCTCTGAGCGGTGACGAAGCGCTCGAAAAGCTTGCATCAATAAAACCGTCACTTATAATGCTCGATATGAATATGCCGGACATGGACGGATTCGATACCCTCGCCCGCATAAGACATTATCACGAGTTTTCCTCAATACCTGTGATATTCCTCACCGGCGACGAAGGCAGAGATGCGGAGATACGGTGTCTTCGCGCGGGAGCTTCGGATTTCGTCCGCAAGCCGCTCGCCTCACAGGTAATAGTTGAGAGAGTCCGCAGGATAATCGAGCTTGACAGGCTCCAGCATTTTCTCAGCAGCGAAGTGGCAGTTCAGACAAAGCGCTCCGCCAACCTTTCGATACAGGTGATGCTTGCGCTCGCACAGGCTGTTGACGCAAAAGATCATTATACAAACGGTCATTCGCAGAGAGTTGCGGCATATTCCGCCGAGATAGCCCGCCGTATGGGAAAGACACAGCATGAGCAGGACGATATCTACGCTATGGGTCTGCTGCACGATGTAGGCAAGATAGGCGTGAGCGAGGCGATAATAAACAAGACATCGAGACTCGACGACGATGAGTACACGCAGATAAAGAAGCACACCGAGATAGGACACAGAATATTAAAGATCATCACCGAGATACCCGGACTTGCCACGGGCGCTCGCTGGCACCACGAAAGATACGACGGGCGCGGATACCCCGACGGTCTCTGCGGTGAGAATATCCCCGAGGAAGCCCGCATAATATGTATAGCTGACTGCTATGACGCAATGACCTCGAACCGCTCGTATTCCAATGTCCGGGAACAGTCGGCAGTGCGCGCGGAGATGATCCGCTGCAAGGGCTCGCAGTTCGACCCTGTCATAACGGATATAATGATCGCGATGATAGACGACGACCCCGAATATAAGATGAGCGAACGCGCGGGTCATAACGCCGTTATCCCGTCGGATAATTCCGATACCGAGACTGTACGCCCTGTACGGGACACACCGAAGAATAATACCCGCGCCGTAACGCCCGGAGCACCGTTTATCCCCGATATAGCCGGACTTGATATGACTGCCGCGAGAAGAAACATTGCAGATGAAGAAATACTCGCGCTGACCGTAAAGCGGTTCTATGAACTTATGCCGATAAAGCTGCAGAAGCTGAAAGAAGCTTATGAAACTGCGGTTGCTGGCGTTGACATCTCCGCTTACCGTATCGGAGTACATTCGATGAAAAGCGGCTCCGCAACTATCGGGCTTATAGCTCTTTCCGAAATGGCACGCGCGCTTGAACTGCTGGCGAATGACAACGACCTCACAGGGATACGCGAGCTTCACGAGCCGTTTGTCAATGAATGGGAGCAGCTTTACACAAAGCTTGACGCGGCATATAAGCAGCAAGCCCCAAAAGCCGCCGCGTCGGAGAGACCGGACGGCACCGCTATGCTGCCTGAGCTGCTCGAAGCTCTACGCTCGTATATGAAGAATACGGATATAGAAGCCGCCGATGACACTATAAAGCTGACGGAAACTTATAAGTACAGCGAAAGCATACAGAATATGCTGAATGAACTTAAAACAGCCGTGCTCGCTTTTGACGAGGACGCGGCATCGGAACTGATAAACAAGATGACCGAGGAGCTTACAAAATGAAGAAAATACTGCTTATAGGAAAAACAGACAGCTCATATACCGAGCTCGGAGACAAGCTTGCTACGCATTACTCCGTAAGATACGGCTCGTCCGGCGGTTTTGCCGCAGAAGCGCTTCTGAACAGCTTTGCACCGTCGCTGATAGTGATAAAAGCGTCGGACTCGGACAGTGAGATAACGAAGCTCGTCGGCGAGAAATACGGCAATATCCCCGTTATCGTGCTCGGTAGTCCCGAGGAAACGGCGGCAATGCCATGGATCCGTCCCGCGGCAATCTGCGATAACAGCGTACAGACCGCCTTCGATGCCGTTTGTTCCGCAATGCCGTACGCCGATGAAAGCGGCGGGACGCTCACGGTAATGGTAATAGACGACGATGTAGCAATACTCCGTATGATGAAGACCGTTCTCGGCGACGAATTTGATATGGTGCTCGCGCCATCGGGAAGCAAGGCGCTGACCCTGCTTGAAAAGAAGCGTCCGGATGTCATACTGCTTGACTACGAAATGCCGGAAATGAACGGCCTGCAAACGCTTGAGGCGATACGCGGCAAAGCGGGTTTTTCGGACATCCCCGTGGTTTTTCTGACCGGGGCGAACACTCCCGAGATACTTGACAGCATTAATGCCGCCAAAACTGCGGGATATCTGATGAAACCCGCCGATGCGCCGGATATAAAAGCCGCAGTCAGGAAAGCTGCTATTAAACAGTAATAACAAACCGCCGTGATATCCTGTATCACGGCGGTCTTTCATTAAAGCTGTGAATATTTCCATTTTCTGGTTGCAAAGAAATTATCGACGGCAGCGATAATATCCTCTTTGCTCATAGACTTCAGCAGATAGCCCTGCGGTTTCAGCCTCATAACGTCCATCACGCTCTTTTTGTCCGATTTTCCGGTAAGGAATATTATCGGTATCTGCGCGGAATTCGGCTCGCTTCGTATCATCTCCATTATCTGGGAGCCTGTCGTTATCGGCATATCATAGTCGAGAAGTATCAGATCGGGAGTGTGCGCCGCTATGTATGTGATAGCCTGCATACCCGATTTAACCGCGGTTATACGGTATTTCATAGAGAACCATTCCTGCATCAGCCGCAGGAACGTTACATCGTCGTCAACCAGCAGGATATGTCTGCCTTTTTTAAGTTCCTCGGTATTCTTTATCACAGCCAGCAGGTCGGCGGTGAGATCCTTTACGTCAAACGGTCTCGTATATTTGCGGCAGATGAGCCTTTTCGGTATTAGCTTGCGTATTTCCAAAAGCTCCTTCTCATAGCCTATGATACAGAGCTGTATATCTCCGTCATCGCAGATATCTTTAAGATATACAAGCACGTCGGGATAGCTCAGGATAGTGTCGCCGGCAAAAAGCAGTATGATATCCGTTTTTTCCTTCCTGGCACCTATTGCCGCTATCGAGGGTGTGACCGAGACGACCTCCGTACCGGAGCGGACGAGGTTATTTACCAGAGCGTCAGTCATAAACGCGGCTCCCTGGCTTATAAGCATGATCCTGCAAGACATTGTTGTTCGTCTCCTTAATCTAAGATATCGGGTATTGTGCGGGTTATCCGTACAGCTTCTGAAAATTTACAGCAAGTGCTTTGATATTATCGAAGCTGATGCGGAATATATGAAATATCCGTAAATGATAAGGCATCATTCGTCTTTGACAGTACCGAAAGCTTTTACCGCTTCATCGACAGTCATTTCCCCGTTTATGACCTTATAGGACAAAAGGCGCATCTGCACCACCGGGTCGTCAAGAAGTCCAAGATCCTCGTCGAATATTATATGATCCTGTGCGGTGTTCGCAAGCGGAGAATATATTGAATCGAGCGGCATATCATTGGTGACTGCCACAAGCCGCTTGTTGCGTGCAATGTTGTTGAGCTCGTTCGTGCTTATAAGAAAACGCATGAACTCGTTGGTCATTGCGAGATCGTCGCAGTTCTTGTTCACCGCAAATTCTACGGAACTCAGATCAAGGAAATACGCTCCCTTTTCACATATCGGGATATTATAGAATTTGTATGAGAACGGGCTGGCGGTGAACGCTTCGGACTGTTTTTCCCTCTTTCGTGTACCCGAAGCGACATCTCCGTTTACGATCATCATCGGAACGTCACCCTCAAAGAAGCGGTAGATTACCGCGTCATAGTTGTTTTCGATCTTTGAGCATTCATCGATGTCTATAAATCCAAGCATCATGAATTCGTTAAGATGTTCAAGCGTCGGTCTGAGGGATTCTGCAACAGATGGATCAAGCGCGTTCAGTTTCGAGACGGTCTCGGGCTCGTTGATGAGCAGTGCCGCAAAATGAGGATACGAAAGCACATACGAGATTGCCGAACCGACTTTGGGATCATTGTATCCCATTATCGGGCTTTTATAACCCTTTTCTTTCAGAGTTTTGCATACATTGCATAATTCCTCGTATGTAACGGGGACCGAAAGCCCTTCCTTTTTGAAAAGATCCTCGTTCACAAGCATACCGTAAGTTGTCGAGAATATCGGTATCATCGGCACCGCATCGTTTTTATCCTTATACAGAAGTCCGCTCTTGATGCAGCTCAGATCTATCCCGAGGGATTTGTCCGAAAGGTTTTCCGCAGCGTCAAACAGATCGCTGTACTCGTCCTTGTCGATCATCCAGTGCCACAGCATATAGATGTTTGGAGCCTCGCTGCTTTTCAGCGCCGGACCTATGGAGGACTTGTAGTTGTCGAGATTCGTATAGCTCAGCTCAACGTTCGGATAATACTCGTTGAAGGCGGCAAATTCGGATTCGAGCGGCTCGAAGTTCCCGTAATTCCCGTAAACGCTTATCGAGCAGGCTGTCCCGGTGTCAAGCGCCGGCTTGAAGCCTGCAGTCTGTTCGCCGGTGTTCCCGTTTGTCTGAGAACATCCCGCCGCTGCTGTCGCAATGATTGCGGACGTGAGAATGGCGGCTGTCGCTTTTATTAACTTCCTCATTATCCTATCAGTCTCCTTTTGCAATAATATCGGGAATGGCATCACAGTCAAAGCTCAGTATGGCTTTTTTCAGCTCCTCAACACGCTTCTTTTCGGTTTCGGGAAGACTGTACGCCGAAAAACTGTCAATTATATATTCTATACTGTCATAGTCGAGCTGCTCCGAGAACTCAAGAATCGCCCTGTAAGCTTCATTCAGCTTTTCTTCGGGAATGACCGGAAGCTCGTTCTCGCTGTTCTCCGGCTTATCCGGACCGGCAAGCTTATCGGCAAGAATTCTGTAGTCGTTGAGAAGCGCGTCGATATTGCTTCCAAACAAATCGGTGTTATTCTCTTTTCCCGCTTTTTCGATCATTTCCGCAAGCTCTCCGAGCTTTTCGGCACCGATGATCCTTGCCGAGCTTTTGAGAGCGTGCACTTTTACGGTCGCGCCGTGAAGGTCGCCGCTGTTCCAGTAGCGCTCTATATCGGCAATATTCGACACAGCAGTCTCATAAAAAGCCTGTACTGTCGCCATATAAGCATAGTGGGTGCCGCAGTGCTTCAATCCGAGAGAAACATCGAGCTCTTCTATCTTATACATATATTCAGGTATTTTTGTGTCTTTATCATCATCAGCGGACTCTGCTGCGGATCTGAGCTTGTCCGTTGGCAGATACCCGATTATCACATTTTCAAGACTTTCGGGGTCTATAGGCTTGGTAAGATAATCGTCGAATCCGGCGGCAAGATAAGTTTCCCTCATGCCCGATACCGCGTTTGCGGTAAGGCAAATTATCGGAGTTTCGAGGTTTTTGTTTACCCCGGAGCTTTTAAGCTCTCTGAGCGTCTCTATACCGTCCTTTTCCGGCATCATGTGATCCAGAAATATAATATCATACTTTACAAGCGAAGTGCGGATAATACATTCGTCACCGCTCTCGGCAGTATCTATCTGCATTTTTGTGCGTTTGAGCAGACTTTTGAACACCGTGATGTTTACGGGTGTATCATCGACAACAAGCACTTTAGCATCCGGAGCCGTGAATTTCTCGCGATATATCTTGCGCTCCGCCACAGAGCGTCTGAACGCGGTTTCGTAATCCCCGACAGGTTCCCATTTCACGACCTTCTGCTTTACCGAGAAGCTGAATGCAGAGCCTTTCCCGTATTCGCTCTTTACATCGAGACTGCTTCCCATAAGTCCGAGAATGCTTTGCGTGATCGCAAGCCCGAGTCCCGTGCCTTCAATATTACGGTTATCGGTCTCGTTTATGCGTTCAAACGCAGAAAACAGGCGGTGCATATCTTCTTCGCGTATGCCTGTTCCAGTGTCCTCGACACTTACGTTAAGCGTTATGTGGTCGGGGTCGTCTTCGCTTTTTTCATAGCCTATCGAGAATGTTACCGTTCCCTGCTTCGTATATTTTACAGCGTTGGTAAGAAGATTTGTCACGACCTGTTTAAGCCGTATCTCGTCTCCGTGCAGCATAAGCGGTATATTTTCATCAATATTCAGTTCAAGAGTAAGTCCCTTTATGTCGGCCCGCGTCTGCACCATATTCACAAGATCGTTGAGCACGGACGATATTTCATAATCCACAGGGATAAGGTCGAGCTTTCCGGCTTCTATCTTTGAAAAATCGAGGATATCGTTGATAAGTCCGAGCAGGGTGTTTCCCGAAGCACGGATATGCTCGGAATATACGATAATGTCCGCATTGTCACATTCACGCAGTACCATTTCGTTCATTCCGAGTATCGAATTCATAGGTGTGCGTATGTCATGCGATATTGCCGAAAGGAAATATGTCTTTGCCTTGTTTGCGTTTTCCGCGTCTCTTGCAGCGGCCGCGAGCTTTGAGTTGAATTTTATCATCACGCCAAGATCCAGCACAAGCAGTGTCAGCAGGCCGGCGAAAACGACCCATACAAGTATCCAGTCTATTGATACGGGCGCAAATCCGCTCACAGGCATATACATTATCAGCACCCAGTTGTCGGTTGACATGACCGGCGTATATGCTATGATACATTCCTCGCCGCGTGAATTGAGAAGTTTCAGCGAACCGGTATTGTTTATGAGCTTCTGCTCGAAATTGTCGGCTTTTATATATTCGTCCATATTGTAGGACTTGTAGAATTCAAAGAAATTTGAGTTTTTGATCGACTTGCTCTTGATTATGTAGCTTCCGTCCGAAGCAAATACCGATATTTCGGCGAGCTCATAATCCGCGCTCGGGAAAGCCCATTTCTGCTCGAGTGTCGACACAGGCACTACGCGAAGAAGCAGCGCGTCGCAGGGCTCTCCGTTCTCGATGACCTTCACCCAGTTGCAGAAAGCCATTGACTGCAGGCCCTTTATAGGATTTGTGTACGCTCTTGTGATCCTCACTTTCCCGATACCGGCATCGGACGGATCAAACCCCGAAAAAAGGTCGAGCCCTTTGTAAGATACGGTATGGCCGTTATCATCGGGATAATAAGTCGTATAGCCGGAGAAGTGATCCCCGTTATCGAAAATCAGCTGTGCCGAGACATCGTCCATAGTCTGTGAGCAACGGAGAAAATCCATAGCCTCCGCCGAGGTAAGTAAAGCCGAGTTTATGTAGCTTGCCCATGTGTCGCAGATGTGCTGCTCTTCTTCAAGATAGTTGGCAGTCACGCGTTCGACCGATGCCGCGGTGCGCTCAAAATCGTTTATCTGCTCATTTTCGCTTCTTGAGCGAGCATTGTTCGCATACCGCAGCACAAATATCAGTATCGCCGACATTATCAGCACATTAGCGAGCACGATCAGTATTTTTTTCATATCATATCCCGCTTTCCTGTGTGCGTCCGCACTATGCGGCAGCTATACACAATTATACAGATTATATTATATCATATTTATTAAGTTTTGTAAAGTCTTTTTTGAATATCACATAACCGATAATGCTGACCGGTGCTATGAAGTAAAAACGGTCAAGCCAATTGTCCAAATCCCTCGAACATCTGAAAGCAGTCCACAAATCAGTAGTTTGTTTTTTACACAATTCTACACTTTGGTCGATCTCGCCTTTCAATTCATCTATCGTCTTTTTAAGCTCTTCGGCAACATCATCAAATGCCTTTTTCTGCTCTTCCTTGAAACGACAATAAACATCATAGACCGATCTGCTGACATTATCTCGAACGCTTTTTGCGTATAGTTCCTGTTCGCTGAGGAGTTGGAACTGATTGCTGTTCATTGTCTCCATTTCTTCCTTTGTATCGCTCAAAAAATTCGCTAAGACTGCGTTCTGTTCCCTGACCGTTGCGATTATCAGCGCCAGACGATATTTCGTTTCTGCGTCCGTAAGGTTCTGCTGTGACAGAAGAAGGAGTTCTTCCGACATTCTGTCCAGAGCCGAGTGATAATCCTCCGGTTTCGCTTCCGTAGGCTGCTGCGGCTCTGCCTCCTGTGATTTCTGCTCCGCCGACAGAGTGTGTATTCTGTCCAATACCGACGGCTTGCGTGAGTCCTGATCTACTCTTGGCAATTTCATGTTCTATCCCCTTTCTTGTATAGAGTTCTCCTAACTTGTTTCCTCTGACGGAAACAAGTTTACCGTTTTTGTCCTTGTACAGCGGGTGGCGATAAGATACCGTGTTTCCCGCAACTCTGCACTCGACACCATAATGCTTTTGAAGCGCATTTATGACATCTTCAAATGTGCGGTTGGCGGGGTCTGCGATCTCTTCTCTGATAACCTCCCGAAGTTCATCTTTGAATGTGTCCGCACCTCGTTTCTTCATCTGCGTTTCCGCGAATGTTTCCTTGTCGCGGACGGTTTCCAAATTCCGATTATAGAAGTTATCCCTGATCGAATTTGATATAAATGGTCAAGAAAGAATATGAGGCACCCGTGGTAACTAAGGTTGAGATCGACTTCAGCGATCGTATTATTGCGGCGGGATGTGGTTTGATCACTCCCAACAATGATAATTGCAACCCGATGTGGGGCGGCAGTATGTATAGTTCCTGATTGAGCATGCATGATGTTGTGCTAAGGCAGTTTGGAATGGCGTTGCCATTCCAAACTGTTTTTCTGAAATGATAAAATAATTGGGTCAGACAATGATACGATAAGGGTAACCCTATATTGAGAAAATCGGCAACTGCAAGCTGATTGAATTGCCCGGAGATCATGTCATTTTCCTTGACAAGCCCGATGAATGCAGCAGAATTATAAACGAGTTCATTTAGGGTTTAGGCAGATGAATTCCGATTTGCTTTAACATATTCCCCTCACCCCGCATAGCCAAGCCGTTTAGCCGCCCTCTTGATGACAGATTCTTCGCTTTGGTCAACAAAAGGGCAACTTTGTATCTTTTGGTCAACTGCGGTGATTTATATTATGCTCTCTTACTTTCAGGTAGATCGGGGAGAATTTTAGTGATCGCTTCACAGCAATGCCTGTCGTTCACCGTCATTGAATGAGCATAGTACCGAAGTGTCGTGTCCGAACGGGAATGCCCCGCACGCTTGGCAACATCTGTCAGAGCAATACCGGCTTTGACTTCCAGGCTGATCGCGGTGTGGCGGAGCTGATGAGGGTGGAAGTGCGGAAGTCCGTGCGTTTCGTTAAAGTAGTTGAGCCTGCTTCTAACTGCATCAACCTTGAGATGCTCTCCGAAGAATGTCGGAGATGTAAAGACTGCCTTACCGTCAATGCTCCATTCGCCGCCGTTCTCAATAGCCTTCTTCTTGTAGTACTCTTGATACTCGGAGAGCATATTCATCATATTATCATCGAGATAAACCCAGCATACTCCGGTTGAAGTCTTGCAGCCTTTCTTAATGACATAGCCCTCTTTGGTCTGAACGTAGTGCTTGCAGATGTGTATACGCTTATTGTCGAAATCCACATCTTCCCAGCTCAATGAACAAATTTCACCGATACGGCAGCCCGTCACGATCATCAGACTGAACAATACCTGATAGGTGTAGTTCGTTCCGTCGGAGTAGAGAGCCTTGAAAAAGTTCTGAATCTCTTCCTCAGTCAGGGGGACTACTTCAACTTTTTCTTTTTTCGGCGGTGTTGCATAGGCTGCGTAGTTCTTCGGGATAATGTCCTCTTTCGCCGCAAACGCGAGAATGATACGGATAACGCTGTGAATGTAGCGCACATTCTTCTTGCTCCTGCCGTTGTCGAGAAGCTCCGCATAGATCTTGTTCAGCGTGTTAGGCATGAGGTTTTTAAGCTGAATGTGACCGATGTATTTCTCGATACTTTTCACTGTCTGCTGATATGTCATAGCAGTACCTTCGGCAATGTCAGCTTTCTCTTTGATGCCGATAGCGTACTCTGCATATTCCGCAAAGGTAATCCGGGAATCCGTGACCGTCTGCTCCTCGATACCTTTCTCGAATATCGCAGCCTGCTTCTCGGCATTCTTCCGGTTCCAGTTCTCACTCTTGCTGCCGTCATACTTGACGGAGAGATTTTTGAACACCTGCTTTCCTGTATCGGTATCGCGGTGATCGAATACTCTGATACGATATGATGTGATCTTCCCGTCCTTGTTCCTGCGTTCCT
This sequence comes from Ruminiclostridium sp., assembly GCA_017395555.1. Classification (GTDB taxonomy): domain Bacteria; phylum Bacillota; class Clostridia; order Oscillospirales; family Ruminococcaceae; genus Ruminiclostridium_E. Next base: position 17,815 of record JAFPUE010000117.1, read on the forward strand.
GAATGTTCATACGCGCACCTCCGTTCCGGCGGAGATGACGATTGTATTTGACTGTCTGTACCTTTCTTTTCGGGAAGTGACTGCTATTGCAACTGTAGCGTTTCGGGACGAAAATAGCCTATAAATGCGCCGCTAACTGCAAGTTTTTATCGGGGTAATGATACGGTATGATAGATGTTTCGCATAATTATCAAGCGTTATCACTGTTTTTCCGCTCATATCCTTACCGGGCGTATAATTAACTGTCTTGATACGGATTTGTCGTGAATTAAGCATCGAACTTTCGATAATTCAAAAAAATTTTAAAAATGTATTGACAAATGAATTATTGTGTGATATAATCCAAAACATAAGCTGTGAGGAAGACACGCAGAGGTTCGCCAATGTCTCCAGAGAGCCGACGGTAGGTGTGAGTCGGTGATATGCGTTCTGATGTATCCCTTCTGAGCCGGAATGCCGAACATTTAAGTAAGCGTTCCCGTGATTCTGCGTCAATGAATAGGACTTGCTGGAGTCTGAAGTGGTGTTACGCAATAGCGGCACAATTTGAGTGGTACCGCGGGTAATCAAGTACTTGATACTCGTCTCAAAGATCATTTCTTTGAGACGGGTTTTTGTTTTTTCGCGAAAAACA
>JAFPUE010000118.1 GCA_017395555.1 Ruminiclostridium sp.
CAGATACTCCTTCCCGAGACGATACATAGCGTAGCCGTGACCACTGTCTGCGGCTTCAGTGAGGTACCGCATACCCAAATCGTGATCGTACATCCAGCTTTCGCGGTCGAGATAGAGCTTTCCGAGAGCGTACATCGCGTGGGCGTTTCCACGCTCGGCGGAGGTGCGGAACCAATACTCAGCCTCCTGCAGGTCAGGGGTGACGAGAGGGCCGTCGCGGAAGAGCTTACCCATCGCATACTGAGCATAGCTGTCGCCGCGCTCGGCACGCAGGCGCAGGCTGTCAACAAAACCGTCGCGCTCCGCGCAGGTGCGGTTGTCGTTGTTGAGTACCTCCCACAGAAATTGCATACTGTACTCAGCGCCGTCCATCTCGTCAGCCTCATCGCGCATTTCATATTCCTCGAAGGTTGGAAGGTTAGCGCGGATATTGAGCGCTTCACTTATGACTGCGTTTTTGATCTGGCGGAACTCCTTTCGCTCGGAGAGCTTCTTATCTTCACGCGGCTTGTCGTGGTAGTAGCTCTCAATTTGCCATTGGAGCGCTTGCCACTTGTCATAGCAATTTGCGACGCTTTCAAATTCTGAGAGTCGATCAACGAATTCGTCGATGAGAGCCTTCACCGGCTTCGGCATATATCCGTAGCTCATTTTTCCGTGATCGGGAAGAGCACTGATGAGAGAACTCATCATCGCTTCAAGCTCTCGGTCAACGTATATGTGACTTCGCATTTCAGCGCAGAGCTTACGTAGCTCTTGCCTCGCTTCATGCACAAGCTCGTCGCGCATTTTTGCTTTCTGTTCATAGACTTGCACCATCTCGTGGGCGAAAATGTCGTTTGTGAAAACGGATTTTATTTTCTCAATGCCCTTCTTCGAGAGGTACGCTTCCGACGGATCCTTCGACCACACCATCATGTGGCAGTGAGGGTGATCGCCCTCGTCGTGGAAGGCGGCGTACCAGCGGAAGTTGTCCGGTGAAATTTTGAACGCATCAGCGATTTCGTTCCGGTGAGCGCGGAGTAGATTTCTCCACGCCCCGGCGTTGTCGTAACCGAACTTCGCCGCTTCCTCGCGCCGGAGCGAAATGATCGGCGTCCAGATGTTGCCGGTGTAACTCTCGACTTCTGCGATTGCAGATTTCAGATCCACACTTTCCTCATCGCCGAACAGTCCGTGACTGCGCGGGCGCTCGTTGATGTACTGCATATAGATTTCGGACTGCGGGAGCAGTTCAACTCCGTCGCGAGTGCCGATGTACTTGAGGTAACCTCCGCCACTGCTTTTGATGTACGGAGCCTTGACGATCAGTCGAGCCATAGCGAATCATCCTCGCCGCGCATATGATCCTCCAGACGGATTTTCCCGTTCGTGCGGTTGACGTTCTTGACGCTCTCGGCTCTGCGCTTGCGGAGATCGTCATCGTCGATGCTGTACAGATCGGCGATGATCCCGTTCTGCATATCCGTTTCGACGGCGACCTTGTACATCAGACCGGAGAGACGATTCTCCATCTGACTGAGCCTGCCGTCGAGCGCTACGCTGATCGAACGCGGAAGCGAATCTGCATCCTCCGCCATCAGCCTGTCGATGTAGTAGTTGACTGCTTTCTCGATGAATTCGTTGCGGCTTTTGCAATTTGCCTCGGCAATCCACTGATCGCATCGGCGGACTGTCCGAGGCTCAAAACGCACTGTAATTTTCTCTTTTTCTGCCATTTTTCCTCCTTGATGTCTTTTGAAATAGTTGTGTTTCTAAGTATTTTTTCGTTGGTTGAGGTCACGTCCGGCAAAATCCTCTCATTAAGAGGTCATTTTTGTGACCGCAGAAACTGTCGGCACTGCCGGCAGAAGTGGATGGCGTGTGCACCGAAGCAGATGCCACGCCTTTATCCTGCTTCTCGTCGGAATGGAGGCTTAGCGCTCCGCTTCGGCGCTGAGGGTCTTGCGCCAAAGCTTCGCCGCACGGCTCCATTCCGCCTCTCCGAAACGAACCCACTTCGTTGGGCTTCGTTTCGGTTAAAGGGCGGTGCATCAGAACGGCAACTCAAAGGGTTCTACATCAGCGTTGTTAACTTTGGACTTTGTACGCCTGGGGTGCGGCTTTTTCGGCTTTTCCAACTTCGCCATAGCTCTCGCTTCGTAGTTTTCGTTGTAGTGCTTGACGGCAATCGTCGGATTCAGAATGTGATATTCGAGCGTACCGTTGTTCTTCGTGCCGTCGGAGAGAGTGATAGTTGTGTTCTTCACTTCTATGAGCCTTTTGTCAACGAGCTCCGCAACGTACTCCGGAACAGAACGCTTGCTGCGACCTATCGCTCGACCTATATCTTCGAAGCTTGGATAGCATTTATACGTTTTCCGGTTCTCGCGGAAGAGTAGATAACCGTAAGTCGCAATCGCACCGGGAGACAATTCGAGACCCCAGATCACATTCGGCATCGGCGAGTAGTGATCCTCGGGACGATACATCAGATCACTTCGGATTGTCGGCATGACTGTTCACCCACTCAATAAACCTTTCCTTCGGCACCACCATGCGACTGCGAATTTTCACAGTCGGAAAATCGTTTCCGTGCATCAGTTCATACGCAGAGGACTGAGCGATGCCGAGCACCTCCGCTACGGTTTTTGCATTGAGGAACAGCGGAAGGTCATTGTAACTTTTGTACTGTGAATTTATCATTGAATCATCCTTTCTTAGAATTTGCGTTGCCGTACACCCTATGCGTTCCTGCCCTGTGGTCTTGTTTGACCAACACGGCGTTATCTTCAACCTTGGCATGCTAATATTATCGCACACATCACCGGCGAGTATCTTTTCGGATGACGGGTATTCAATTTTCAAGGTACATTTGCAATTGCTGAATAGATAACTAACACGCGCTAAAAATTATCTATCGCGGAGGTTGTGCTATGGGCGTCCTCGGAAAAGACCTTTTCGATATTCACAGATCCATCACCCACACCAAAATTCAATTCGGAGAAAAGACGTATTGGGTAGAGGACAATCCGAAACCGATTCCTTACGGAACAGTACTTGTGGACGTTTTGAACTTTGATGTGTCGAGGTATAAAAAAAGCCTCCCGCAGAATCGGGAGACGAATAATCTGTCTAAGCTTCGCAAGGCTCTCGGAGGTGTACCTCTGTACAGATACTACGCATCCGAGAAGGGAGCGTTTGCGAAAGATCCAAAGCTGGATTTTTATATTTCACTTGCAGAGGATATAGAGTTTATTCAGGAGCGCTACGTCTGGTTTCTGAAAGCGATTTTTGAGAAGGTCGAGCCGGAGAAAAAGAAGGGACAGAGAAAGCTGACTCCGGCGGAGCTTATTTCAAACAGCGCAGTTGGCGCGTTTGTATCGGGCGTCAGCTTAGGTGAGAACAGAAATGTTGATGCCCCGCAGGTGAACGTACAGTATGCGATGCTGAACGCATTGGACGACAGTCTGCCCGCTGAGATTGTTGAAAAGATGTACTTTGACAGGCTATTGGATTTTGTATACGTTGAATTTATGAAGGGTATGCAGAAAGGCTTTATTCCAAAGCGCTGCCCAAATTGCGGACGATGGTTTTTGCAGGAGCCGGGGCAGACGTATGCCTATTGCTCAAGACCGATACAGGGTGAGTTGAACAAGACGTGTCGTGATGTGGGCTCTGTCAACAGCTTTCAGACGAAGGCGCACAACAACGATATCTGGAAGTACCACCAGCGTGCTTACAAAAAATATTTTGCGCGCATAAAAGCGGGAACGATGAAGCGCGGAGAATTTACAGACTGGGCGGACAAGGCTGAGAAGATACGAGATAAGGCGCTTGCCGAATACAAGAGAGTGAGAACGGAAGACGAGCGCAAAGCGATAGCCGAGAGGTTTAAGGCAGAGGTAAACTTTGTGGAGTAAAATGCTTTTCTTTGAGTTATGCGCGGAAGATTCTGCAAGAGAATATACCCTTTTATTTTTCGTAAAGGTATGGTATAATACCACCAGGAAATAAAATGGTCTTATAGAGGATAGCTGATGACACCTTTTTACTATGTTATAAGCGCCGATAGCGGCGAAGAAATTCCGGCGAATATTCTGGTGCATTTCCGCGCTGTATGCGAGCGGAATAAAATAGATTTTGCGAATGCTGATCCGGACGAACGCGAGTTTGTGATCCGCATGGCTGAAAAGAGATTTTCTCAGAAAGGTGCGTAAGGAAAAACTCTCTTCTTTGACTTATGCGCGGAAGAATTATTATTTTTCGTGGACGCATGGTATACTGTAACTGAGAAGAGAACTACTCAGAAGGGAGAAACCGAAATGTGCAATAAGAGCGAAGCGATTACAATACTTGGCGAAGTGATAAAAGCCTTCAGAGAGAAATGCCCGGGTAAGCTTGCGGACGCATATCTCTATGGTTCCTACGCCCGTGGAGATTACAATGAGGAGTCCGACATAGATATTCTGCTGACGGCGGATATACTACCCGAGGAAATAATGCGCTATCAGAAGACACTGTCCGGCATAAACAGTGACCTCAGCCTTGAGCACGGCATTACAGTTTCTGCACTTGTCAAGCCGGCGGCACAGTTCAATAAGTACGCTGCGGTGCTGCCGTATTATCAGAATGTAATCAGAGAGGGAATACGCTATGCTGGATGAGGAAAAAAGAGC
>JAFPUE010000119.1 GCA_017395555.1 Ruminiclostridium sp.
ACCGCCATGTGCATTCCGAGACACAGTCCGAGATACGGAACTTTGTTCTCACGGGCATAACGTACAGCCTCGATCTTGCCCTCAATTCCGCGGTTCCCGAAGCCGCCCGGAACGATTATCCCCGCGCAGTCGGAGAGCAGATTGTCAACAGTCCCGGCGTTGACTTCCTCCGAGTTTATCAGCTTGATATCAGCCTTCGTACCCTGTTCAAACGCCGCGTGTCTGACGGCTTCCATTACCGAAATGTACGCGTCCGGCAGCGCCGCATACTTGCCGACGATCGCGATTTTCAGCGGCTTTTCGGCGTGCTCCTGACGGTGGACCATTTCCGTCCATGCCGTCAGATCGGGCTTCTCGTTCTCAAGCCCGAGGTGGTGGCAGGTAACGTCCGCAAGACCCTCGTGCTCCAGCATAAGCGGGACAGCGTACAGAGAGCTCGCCGTGCGGTTGATGATAACGTCCTGCTCGCGGACGTTGCAGAAGTTTGCGATTTTTGCTTTTGCTCCCTCCGGAACATCGCAGTCGGCGCGACAGACGATTATCGTCGGCTGAATCCCGACAGCAAGCAGCTCTTTTACGCTGTGCTGTGTCGGCTTGGTTTTTATCTCCTCCGAGCCGCTGATGAACGGCAGGAGCGTGACGTGAATGTAGATCACATTCGAGCGTCCTTTTTCAAGTCCGACTTGTCGTATCGCTTCGAGAAACGGCGTGCCTTCGATATCGCCGACTGTGCCGCCGATCTCGGTTATCACGATGTCCGCGCCCGATGCGCTGCCTGCGCGGTAAATGCGCTCTTTTATCTCGTTCGTGATGTGCGGTACGACTTGCACCGTCGCACCGAGATAGTCTCCGCGACGCTCCTTGTTGATGACAGTCTGGTAAATTTTGCCGGTGGTCACGTTGCTGTTCACGGACAGATTTTCGTCGATGAAACGCTCGTAATGCCCGAGATCGAGGTCTGTTTCCGTGCCGTCGTCGGTCACGAAGACCTCGCCGTGCTGATAGGGGCTCATCGTGCCGGGATCAACGTTGATATACGGGTCACATTTGAGTATCGTGACCTTGTGACCGCGGTCTTTGAGCAAACGCCCGAGAGACGCGGCGGTTATGCCTTTTCCGAGCCCGGATACAACGCCGCCGGTGACGAAGATATATTTGGTTTCCATAGAATTTCCTTTCTCGTGTTCCGGTACGGCGCGGTACAGCAAAGGTACACCGTGCGGTACACCGGTGTACGCCTGCAAATGCGGTCGCAGAGCGGTTTCGCAGGTTTTGGTACAGCGGGTACACCGATTTTTAATTTGTTTTCTGCATTATTATGAAGACATTGAAAAGACATCGAAAGACAGCAGAAAAGACATTGCGGCGTGTCAGCAATTCCTTTATTGGAGAGGTTTTCACGGTTTTGAGACACCAAAGACATCAGATTTCAAATCATTATTATGTTCTGAATTGTTTTCAGATCGTTTTGGATAGTCTGTCAATATAATATATAATAATGATTTCAAAAATGGTGTACCCGCTGTACCAAATCGTGCAAACCCTTATGATAAGCGGGATTGCAGGGCAGCACCGATGTACCGTTTGCCGTACCGGCGGTGTACCGGATGTACATAAAACACCGACTTGAAAAACGGTGTCTTCGGTGTCTTAAATACCCTCAAAGCCGCTCTGTGACTGTGTTTGCAAAGTACACAGCGGTGTCTTTTTGACGTCTCGCTGAAGTCTTCGGGTGTCTTTCAGTTATTCACATAAAGCCGTCTGTAAGGGCTGTTTGTGTTCGGTGTCAGCTTGAAAAAGTGCGAGTTCAGAAGCTCGCTCGCGTCGTAGTCGAACTTCTTCGCGAACAACTCCACGTCCGCCTTTATCGCTTTCAGATCGTCTTTTGTCGCGTCCTCGCAGAGCACCTGCGCGGGGTGATCCGGCTCATGCTCCGAGCGAATGTACATCACGCCGCCGTGCATTCCCGTCGCGCAGAAATCGCCGACAGGGCAGCTGTCCTCACAGCCTATTCCGAGCACGATTATCTTGCCGCCGGCCTGATATTCCGCGAGAAAATCACCGGCTCTGCCGCCAATAATCATGAGCGGTTTTTTCTCCATGTATTCCTTCATGTGGATTCCCGCGCGGTAGCCCGCCGAGCCCTTGACGAGAATTTTCCCGTCGCGCATTCCGTAGCCCGCCGCGTCGCCGACGTTGCCGTGAATTGTGATCGTTCCGTCGTTCATGGCGTCGCCGACAGCGTCCTGCGCGTTTCCGTAAACGGTGATGTCGCA
>JAFPUE010000120.1 GCA_017395555.1 Ruminiclostridium sp.
CCGCGTTCGCAACGCGGAGGTCAGGAGTTCGATCCTCCCCGGGTCCACCATTAACCCCCGTGCCATAGCTTGCGGGATAGTAAAACAGGCAGACTAACGATTTAGTCCGCCTGTTTTTGTTTGAATTTTACTGTGTATTTATTTCTTGTTAACTGTTGGCAGGAACTGCCTGTTGACTGTTCGTGTCAGGGTAAATCCGTATGTATCGGGTAAGGCTATTTTAAGATTTGCTTCGACCTTATCCCTGTGCACCACAATACTGTCAACGAAATCATTGATGAACTCCTTCCGGGGCGGGGTATTTTTCTGTCTCTCATTCCGGAGTAAGACATTTGATTGTATATCTTCCAATCTTTTTTCTTCTTTTGTCCAATATCTGCTGCAGCACTCCAAAAAAACATTATAAATCCTTGAATATTATCAATAAATATGGTATAATAATTTAATCTGTTCCTTTTGAATCGTGTAATATAATAGATAATAATGACCGAAAGTTGATTTTGAAAATATAAGGAGTGAGTTTGCGGTGATATGGATATTAAACAACTGTGCGCTGTTTATACTCGGGACTATCGCCGGGGTAATGGGAGTGAGCTTCTATCTCAGAAACAGGAGCTCAAACGGTAACATACGCTATTACATACTTTTCTATGGAATTTTTTCTGCGCTATGGTGCATAAGCTACGGTATTCTCGGAGTTGTCACCGATCTTTCCCTTTGTCCGATAATAAGAGTGTTCGGACTTGTCGCGATAGACGGCTTCCTGGTAAATGAGATGTTCATTGCGACGGAGATGGCTGGTCTCAAAAAAACAGTCTCCCGATGTATGCGCATTTTCGCCATTGTTATATCCGCAGTAGATCTTGTGCTGTTTTCGTACAAAGATCTGGACATTTTCGTCCGCGAGGACGGATATACCAAGTGGTACGCGAATCCGGAGATGCAGTTTAACCGCAGCGTACACAGCGTATATGAAGCGGTAATGTTTCTGGTCCTTTTTATCCTTGCGCTTATCTGGCTGAAAAGGGCGCGCATTAAGCGGCTGCGTAAGTTTATGTCTATTCTGATCGCTGCCAACTTCTCTCTGCTCTTTTTTACGATACCGGACACGGTCTTTCCGATCTTCGGGCTTCCGGGAGTAGCCACCTCGGGCATAGGCGGCGCGGTCTGCACAGTCGTCGTGTGGTACGGCGCGACTGTCCTCGTTTCGTTTGATGTCAGCGTCGGAAATATTACCGAACGTCTGTTTGATTTCATAGAAGCCGGTGTCATCGTATTTGACACGAACCGTCATATTGCGCTGATGAATGCTTACGCCGAAAACCGTATGCCGGACGGTAAAAAAACGGAGATACGGGATGCTTTCAGTATCAGCGAAACGGATATCGACGCTATGTTTGAAAAAGGCGCGAATGAGATATACTCCACGCGTCTGTGGGACAAGGCGGGCGAAAAGGCGTATTCTGTAAAGCTCAATTCCGTCAGGGATACATACGGCGATCCGTATTGCATACTTATGGTATTCTCGGATATAACCGAGGAGATCGAGCTTGCGGACAAATTTGCTGTCGCCAGTCAGGCAAAGAGCCAGTTCCTTGCTAATATGTCCCACGAGATCAGAACTCCTATCAACGGCATAATGGGCATGAACTCGATGCTGCTCGATGAGCTCGATGACGGCAACCTTGAGGATGTAAGGCAGTACGCTGTGAATATCAACAGCGCGAGCCAGACGCTTTTGTCTATCGTCAATGATATTCTTGACATTTCAAAGATCGAATCGGGAAAAATGGAGCTTATTCCTGTGGAATATGAGCTGTTTTCCGTGCTTAATGACTGCTACAATATGACGCTCTCCCGCGCTGCCGAAAAGGGACTGACATTTGAAATGGATATCGACAGCGGTCTCCCGTCCGTGCTTTACGGAGATGAGGTGCGTATCAGGCAGATAATCAACAACTTCCTTTCCAATGCGGTGAAATATACCGAAACGGGAAAGGTTATACTGCGGCTGAAAGAGCTGTCAAGAAGCGACGGTGCCGCAAAGCTGGAGATAGTAGTTGAGGATACCGGCAAGGGTATCAGGGAAGAGGACAAGGACAAGCTGTTCAGTAACTTCACAAGGCTTGATGAGGAGCGCAACCGCAACATAGAAGGCACGGGTCTCGGTCTTTCGCTTACGCAGAAGCTCGTGCAGCTTATGGGCGGAGAGATCTCGGTAGAGAGCGAGTACGGCAAGGGCTCGGTATTTACGGTAAGGCTTTCGCAGAAGGTACTCAATCCGGAGCCGATAGGTGACTTTAGCGGCAAGTACAAGGAAATGGTGGATCAGGTGAAGGACAAGGTTGAGCAGATAGACATTCCCGGTGCGGAGATACTTGTTGTTGATGATGTTGATATGAATCTGCAGGTAGTCAGGGGAATGTTAAAGCGCACTCATGCCGTGGTTGATACGGCGCGCAGCGGAGCGGAATGCCTTGAAAAGATCGCCGCCAGGCGCTATGACATCATTTTCCTTGACCACATGATGCCGGAAATGGACGGTGTCGAGACGTTTGAGCGCATGAAGAAGGACACAATGCACCCGAATGTCGGTACGCCCGTCATCGTGCTGACTGCCAATGCTATCGTCGGCGCGAAGGAGAAGTACCTTAATGCCGGCTTTACGGATTATCTGTCGAAGCCGATACTGCGGAATGATCTGATAGATATGCTTTACAGATATCTGCCGAAGTCGCTTATAAAGGAGCATTATTACGGAAAAGCGGACGACGCGGCTCCTGCTGACGGTGAAAAAACGGCTCCTGCGGCTCCCGCTGTCGCGCCGGTCACAATCGCAGCCGCGGATAAGCAGCCGAAGCCCGGTATCGGGGCGCGCTTCCCGATGCTCAACACGGAGCTCGGAATGAAGTATTTCATGAATGATGAGGAATTCTATATCGAGATGATAGAGACCTTTATCATAAATGACAAGCGCCCGCAGATCACGGAAACATATGACAGCGAGAACTGGAAGGATTACGAGACGTACGTTCACGGGCTGAAAAGCACCTCGCTGAACATCGGCGCGGAGGAGATCTCCGCTCATGCCAAGGCGCTTGAATTTGCCGCAAAAGGCTCCGATCTTGATTTTATAAGAGAGCATCATCAGGCATTGCTTGACGAGTACAGCGCTCTGCTTGAACAGCTTTCGGCAGGGCTGGCAGAAGTATAAATGCAATAACGCACAAAGCACGGCCGGCGCATTTGTACTTGTCTTGCTTGCGCCTTTTCCGTAATATTGCCCAAAATCCACTTGACTTGCGCCGGCAAGCCTGCGTGTCTTTTAGCCGATCTGACGAAAAATCCGACTTCACAATACAAGCACAAGCTTTATGCGGTATAGCCTAAATGAATGCGATCCCGTCCCGGGCAACAGTTCGGGGCGGGATATTGCTTTAACAGACAGATAATGTCAAAAGGCGTTGACATAACACACAAAATGTGCTATAATATAAAATAAGTATTTGTGTAACATTCCTTAACAGATAACAGTTGACTATATACAATGGCATTTGGGGAGGAAACAGTGAGATCAAAAATCAAATTTCCGCTGAAGCTGAAATCTGTTCTGATAATTATAGTATTATCTGCCGTTCTTTGTACCGTGTCTATTTTTATGAGCGCGCTGAGATTTTCCCGAATGAACGAGGAGAATTTCAAAAATCAGGCGAGTGACCTCGCTCTCACCGCTTCGTTCACGGTTGACGGCGATGCTATGAAAGCCGTAAGAGACAAGATATTTGAGGTGTTTGCGGCTATCCCGGAGGATGAGATCGTTCTGAGCGACGACTGGGGCAGCGATGCTTTCAACGCACAGCTTGACCGGTTCGCATCCATTATGGATATGCCCGAGTTCAAAGAGGTGCATGAACAGCTCAGCAAGACGCAGACAGCCGGTATTTCCACCCTGTCTTCGATTTATTCTGTGGATTACTATTTCGGCGCTTCCAAGCCCTATGCGATGTATCTTGTCGATGCTGCCGAGGAAGACGCATGCCCGCCCGGAGTAATAGACAGCGCCGAAGAGGCGGACTGGGAACACGCCGAGAAGCACGAATCCATGGAGCCTTATATCACCAATTATGAGACTTACGGCTGGCTTGTAACCGCAACGGCACCTGTTTATAACAGCAGCGGCGAGTATGTGGGAGTTGTCGGGGTTGACCTCGATATGACCGAGATAAAGGCAAATGAGACTGCCTTCATATTCGAGCTCGCTATCATGCTTTTCGCGGTCACTGCGGTAATATGTATCATAACCCTTGTTATTATCGACTTCACAGTCATACGCCCGATAAACAAGCTGTCCGATGTGGCTTCCGACTACATAGGAGACAACGAGGATAAAAAGAAGTTTGCCGATGTGGACATAAAACGCGCGGACGAGATAGGCAATTTGTCCGGCGCTATGGTCAAAATGGAGCATGATATCGAGAAATATATCGAAGATATCACGTCCATGGTATCCGAAAAAGAGCGCCTTTCCGCAGAGCTCGGAGTTGCCACGAGGATACAGGCGGATATGCTGCCGAAGGACTTCCCGATCCGCGACGATGTTGAGCTGTACGCGGCAATGACACCCGCGAAGGAGGTAGGCGGCGACTTCTACGACTTCTTCTTCGTTGACGACGATCACCTTGCGCTTGTTATGGCGGACGTTGCCGGAAAGGGCATTCCCGCGGCGCTGTTCTGCGTTGTCGCGAAGGCGATAATCCGCGATAAGGTAATGCTCGGCGGCGATCCCGCTTCGATACTCTATGATGTAAATAACCTGCTCTGCCGTGACAACGGTGCGGGGCTTTTCATAACCGTATGGCTCGGAATACTCGATCTTAAAACGGGTATAGTTGACTATGTCAACGCGGGTCACGAATATCCCGTTATCAGCGTACACGACAAGTCCGTCGATGTCGTCGAGCGTGAAAACTGCCCGCCGCTCGCGGCTGTGGAAGACACCGAGTTCACCAATGAGCGCATACAGCTCGAAAAGGACGACAACCTGTTCCTTTACACCGACGGTGTGCCGGAAGCGAAGGCGGCGGACGGCTCGCGCTTCGGTATTGAACGACTGAAAAAGCTGCTTGAAAAGGATAAGGACAGATCCCCCGAGAAGGTAATAACCGATCTTGCAGGCGAGGTCAAAGCATTCCAGCCGGAGGGCGATCCGTTTGACGATGTAACGCTCATGAGCGTTGTATGGAAGGGTGCGCGGAAATGAAAATAGAGAAAGCAAATGACGGGACCGTTATGACCGTTGAGCTTATCGGTGAAGTTGACGCGTCCAACGCTTCGAAAATAGAGGCAGATCTTCTTAACGAGATCGTCGGCGTGAAGGATCTCACCTTCGATCTTGCGGAGCTTGAATACATTTCCTCCACCGGACTGCGCATACTGCTGCTGATGCAGAAGATGATGAAAGCGCAGGGCAGCATGACTATTAAAAATGTCCGTAAGGATGTTATGGATATATTCAGAGTCGCGGGATTTGTAAGACTGCTGAATATCGTATGACATATAATCGAACTGACCGTCCCGGTCTGCGCGAAAAGTGCAGACCGGGGATTTTTTTATGGTTTTCGGCATTTCGGTATGCGAAAACGGCAAGTCGCGTCTGACCCGCTTGAAATAATTCCGGGGTTGTGGTAATATAGCATACAGAGAGAGGTGATACCGTGAAAATATCGATAAACATTGACCCGTCGCTCGACGGAACCGAGATAACCGTGAACTGTCCGGCGCTCACTCCCGAAACGGAAAGCATAATCGCCGCGCTTCGCATAATGGACAGTCAGATAACCGTCATAAAGGACAACGAGGCTTTCATACTCGATATCTCGAAGATCGCGTACATTGAATCGGTAGATCGAAAGACATTTGTTTACACGGACAGCGAGTGCTTTGAAACGAAAATGAAGCTGTACGAAATGGAAGAACGGCTCTGCGGGAGCGGGTTTCTGCGTATCAGCAAATCCTGTCTTGTGCGGCTGCGGTTCATACGTTCGATAAAGGCGGAGCTTGACCGGCGGCTGCGGCTGACGCTCGAAAACGGCGAGCAGATGATCGTTTCGCGGCAGTACGCCGATGAGCTGAAAAGACGACTGGGGGTAAAATAAATGGATAAGAAATTTACTGTATTCGGATTTCTCGCGCAGGTATTCATGATATACGGCATCACAACGGGACTGCTGAACATCTTCTGTATGCTGTTCGGACGTGAGGCGGAAGGCTACTCGACGATGTTTTCGCTTGCGGGAGCAGGTGTGAGCGTGGCGACAAGCCTGCAGTTCCTTCTCGCGCTAACGATAGTGATGATCCTGCGAATGGTATTCATGAGTGATATGCTGATAAAGAATATGCCGCTCGGAGCAAGAATAGCGGCAATGTTCGTGAGCGTATTCGCAGTGGTAGTGGCTTGCGTGTTGCTGTTCGGCTGGTTCCCGATAAACGATCTGCTCGCGTGGCTGATGTTCATTGTCTGCTTCGCAGTGAGCTGCGCTGTCAGCGTGATAATATCCACGGCAGCGGAGAGGCAGGAGAATCGCAAGCTCGATGAAGCACTTAAAAGGATAAAGGAGGAAAAATGATATGAACTGTGCAATCAGAACGGAAGGTATTGTAAAATCATTCGGCAGCAGGACCGTACTCGACGGCATTGATCTTGATATAAAAGGCGGCGAGATATTCGGGCTTCTCGGACCATCCGGAGCCGGCAAGACTACGCTGATAAAGATACTCACGGGGCAGCTTACGCAGGACAGCGGCACGTCGTACATCGGGAGGAAGGATACCAGAAAGCTGACAGGCGCAGATCACAAGCGGTTCGGTATCACAATGGACAATTTCGGGCTCTACGATCGGCTGTCATGCTATGAAAACCTGCTCACGTTCGCGCGGATACACGGTCTGCCGAAAAGCAGCATTACGGACGCGCTCGCAAAAGTGGGGCTGTCGGATGCAGCGAAAACTCCCGCGGGTAAGCTGTCCAAGGGAATGACCGGAAGACTGAAGCTCGCGCGAGCATTCATGACAGATCCGGATATCCTGTTCCTCGATGAGCCGACGAGCGGACTTGACCCTGTTTCCGCGGACGAGATACACAGGATAATACTCTCCGAGAAAGCGCGCGGCAAGACGGTTTTTCTGACGACACACACCATGACCGAAGCTGAAAAGCTGTGCGGACACATCGCGCTTCTGAACGAGGGAAAGATAGTCGAATACGGCAGCCCGGAGGAAATATGCCGCAGATACGATCATCAGCGTATGCTGAAAATACACCTCTCGGACGGGCGGGATATGGAGCTCCCGCATAACAGTGACGCGGCAGCGGCTCTCTCGGAGCTTATCGTGAGCGGCAGGGCCGAGACGATACACACGACAGAGCCCGATCTTGAAACGGTATTTATGGAGCTTACGGGAAAGGAGCTTTCGGCATGAAAAACATAATAGCGGTATTTTTAAAACAACTCAGCGACACACTGAAAAACAAGACAGTGCTGATACAGTTCGCGATGTTCCCGGTATTGGTCATCGTCTTTGAGAACGCGGTAAAGCTCGAAGATATGCCGGAGCATTTCTTCGCAAGGATCTTCGCGGTGATGTTTGTGGGAATGGCACCTCTTACCTGTATGTCCGCGATAATCGCGGAGGAAAAGGAGAAAAACACCCTGCGCGTGCTGATGATGAGCAACGTGAAACCCGCCGAATATCTTGTCGGTGTGGGTGCGTATGTGTTCGTGATGTGCGCGTTCGGTACGGCGGTATTTGCCGCAGTCGGCGGCTACACCGGAGCCGATCTTGCGCTGTTCGTCGGCGTGATGTCGGCGGGGATAATTCTCTCCGAGCTTACGGGCGCTGTTATCGGCGTTTTCAGCAGCAATCAGATGACCGCTACCTCGATAACCGTTCCCGTTATGGCGATATTCTCGTTCCTGCCCATGCTTTCGATGTTCAACGACACGATAAAAGCCGCCGCAAGAGTGACTTACTCGCAGCAGCTCAGTGAGCTTATCAACGGGATAGGCGTTTCGGAAATATCCGCGGAAAGCATGATCGTTATATCGGTAAATCTTGTGATCGCTGTTGCGCTGTTTACAATGGCGTACAGGAAAAAAGGGCTTGAATAAAACAGAAGTGGCTGCAGCATTTTCGCTGTAACCACTTTTTTATTATTAGGGTACCTATAAAAAATACTTTGAAAAGAGAAAATGAGATAGCTGCGTCATAGATGGCGTGGTTAGCTCTTTTTCTCTCAAAATGGGTTTTTAGAGGTTCCCTATTATGCAATTATCAGATCGGCGAGCTGGAAGCCGAGTATGCCGATAATGCAGACTACGCTTCCCGCGAGGTTCAGACCCGTCGGACGGGTGCTCTTGCTGAACAGTCCGACAAAGAAAATGACTATCAGTATCATCGGCGGAATGAACGAGAAGTTTGTGAGGCTTTCGGCAGCGACGGCGTTCTCGCCCATAAGTCCGAACGCGTTCGGTATTTTGCAGAGCACCACGATCAGCAGCCCCTTCATGTGCTCCGGGCTTTCCTTCGGTATGATCCACGGCTTTGCGGCGGGCAGCATTACGGCAGCAAGCACGATAAGCGCAAACAGCAGCGTGAGCGTCGATGATATGTACGGCTCCGCCCATTTCATAACAAATCCGTAGCCGAAACGTGCCGCAAGGTACAGCAGAAGCGGTATCACGATCTTTTTGTATTCCACCTTGCCGCGCCCGGATATTGCGATCATTGCAAGTCCCGCTGTTGTAAGCACG
Organism: Ruminiclostridium sp.; assembly: GCA_017395555.1. Classification (GTDB taxonomy): domain Bacteria; phylum Bacillota; class Clostridia; order Oscillospirales; family Ruminococcaceae; genus Ruminiclostridium_E. Next base: position 8,811 of record JAFPUE010000120.1, read on the forward strand.
ATGAAGCCGATCTTGAGCGGGTCGGGTGTGAAGCCGTACATCAGCGCGTCGGTGAAATACGACACGAAAAGCAGTATTCCCACCCACGCCTTGAGCTCGAACGCGGACATGGTTTCGAGTATTTTCGCGCTCATATCAAATTCAAGATATTTCGACAGCGCGATAAGCAGTATGCAGACTGCTGCCTGCCATGTAAACGTGAGCGTCCTGTCCGCCCACGGCAGCAGCATTGCGAGAAAGGGTGCTGTTCCGGCAGCCATAAGGAATGTGAGCTGCGCACCGTTATATTTTGCTTTGCTGACGGCGTACTTGTCGTTCAGCGAGGTGATCGTGTAAAGCCCGACCACAGCGAGCATTAAAAGCATAGGGTGTCTCCTCCAGAAAAGGTCAATTTGCATTATATCACAAACCTACCGGCATTTCAATATTTTGTTGGAATGTAACATATTTTCATGAATATTTTGTGAGTTTATACAAATTGACGGCGCTCAATATGACCGTGAAGTAACAATACACCGCAATGAAAGAAAACAGGTCCGGTCCTCTGACGGGCGCGAACCTGTAATATCATTTATCAAACCGCTCTCTGTCCGCACCTCTGAGAGAATAATCCTCGCTGTATCTGTTGCGGTACTGTAACGGCGTGAGCCCGGTTATCTTCCGGAATGCGGCGGCAAACGCGCTCTGCGAGGAAAAGCCCAGCGAGTCCGCGATCTCCGCGATAGAGAAGTCCGAGAATATCAGGATATTCTGTGCGGTATTCACCTTCGCTTTGAGGATATATGCCTTTATCGGCATTCCCATTTCCTTTGCGAACAGCTTTGAGAGATAGCTCCGGTCAAGCCGTTCGTGTTCCGCCGCCATTTCCAGCGTCAGCGGTATGTGCAGGTTTTCGTATATGTAATCGACGGTGCGGCGGACGTGCAGAGAAACGCCGGATTCTTTCCTTATCTCCGCCATTCTTTCCGTGAAATCTGTCATCATCACGCCCGTGAGCTCGATCAGCTCCTGAGGTTCGCGGCACTTGTCACCGCGCCGGATATAGATGTCGCTGAGGGTGTAGGCGATGTTGTGCTTCATGCCGCCGTCAATGCAGACGCGTGCGATTATGCCGACACCGATAGCGAAGTGGTACTGATTGTTGCGAAGAAGGCTGTCCGATAGCATACCCTTGCCCTCGTAATAATGCGCCTTGATCTCCTTTATGTTCTGCTTTACTTTTTCAATATCGCCGTTCTTGATGTCGTCATACCGCCTGAACTCGCTTCGTATCTCGGTACGGTGAAAGTCCTCCTCGGTCTGTACAAAAAGGCGGTAGTTAAGCTCCCGGTTCGTATTCATAAAGTCACCCCCGTATGCTTCTATGATACCATATATTTAACAAAAAAGCAATAGATTTGATAGAAAATGCTGCCGAAGAAATGTATAATAACACCAGAAAGAAAACGGATATAGTGAAAGAACAAAAGAAATAATGTGGGGTGACAAACATGAACGGGACGATAGATTTTACGCAGGGCAAGGTCAGCCGCGTGATACTCGCGTTCTTCTTCCCGATGCTGGCAACGGGTATGCTCCAGCAGTTCTACACCTTCGCGGACACGGCAATAGTCGGACGCGGTCTCGGTGACAACGCGCTTGCGGCAGTCGGGAACATGGGCTCGCTGTGCTTTCTGATAATCGGATTTTCCATGGGGCTCGCAAACGGCTTTTCTGTGCTCGTTGCACAGAGCTACGGAGAAAAGAATTTTGCAGCGCTGCGAAGAACGATCACCGCGATGATACGGCTCGCGGTGATAATAACCTCGACGCTCACTGTGCTCAGCATCACTTTTTTACATCCGATACTGACACTTATGCAGACGGACGAGAGCATCATCGGCGACAGCCTGACCTACGGTTACATACTCTTCGGCGGCCTTTCGGCGACGATATTCTACAACATGAGCGCAGGTGTGCTCCGCTCTCTCGGCGACAGCAAAACGCCGCTGAAGGCTATCGTGATATCGTCGGTGCTCAACATCGCAATGGACAGCTTCTTTATCTTCGTGCTGCATACGGGAGTATGGGGAGCGGCAGCCGCGACGCTTATCTCGCAGGTGATATCGGGCATGGTGTGTCTGCGAAAGCTGCGGAAGATAGATTTTCTGAAAAAGCAGGGCGACGAGCCGAAGCCCGACGGCGGGCTGTATGCGCGGCTGATGAAGAACGGCGTACCGATGGCGCTGATGAACTCGATAACCGCGGTAGGATGTATGGCTGTGCAGTATTATGTCAACGGTCTCGGCGTGGCATTCACATCGGCGTACTCGGCCTGCAGCAAGTATATAAATATGTTTATGCAGCCCGCTTGTACAGCGGGACTGTCGATGTCGGCGTACACGGGGCAGAACTACGGCGCGCGGCGTTTTGACAGGATAAGCGAGGGGCTTAAAGTATGTCTCACAATAGCGGTGATATCATATGCTCTGCTCGGCTCGGTGATGATTTTCTTCCCGGAACAGCTCGCTTCTCTGCTGCTGACCGGTGAAGAGCAGATAGCTTACGCCGCGGAGTTCCTTCCGATATGCGGCGGTATGCTTTTCGCGGTGGATATGCTGTTCGTGTTCCGCAACGCGGTCCAGGGAATGGGATTCCCGCTTATCCCGATGATATCGGGTATAACCGAAATGGTGCTTCGCATAGGCACTATATCTCTGTTCATCGGACAGCTCGGATTCCGCGCCACGGCATACGCCGAAATATGTGCGTGGGTTGGAGCGCTGCTGATAAACGCGATCGCATACAGGGTGATATTTGCGCGTGAGAACGGCAAAAATATAAGTCATGGCAAACACGGATTTGCTTTACAGTAAAGGAGACAATATGGAAAACTACACACTTTCAAACGGCGTAAAAATACCCGTTATCGGCTTCGGAACGTGGCAGATGCCGAACGACGAGACCGGCGTGCAGGCGGTGCTGACCGCCCTTGAAGCTGGCTACCGCCACATCGACACCGCGCAGGGATACCGCAACGAGGAATCTGTCGGCAAGGCTGTAAAACAAAGCGGCATTCCCCGCAGCGAGGTATTCATTACGTCAAAGCTCAACAACCCCATGCATGGTTACGACAACACAATGACATCATTCGAGCAGACTCTGCGTGACCTCGGGACGGACTATGTCGATCTGTTCCTGATACACTGGCCGAACCCTATCGCGTTCCGTGACTGCTGGCAGAAAACGAATGCCGAAACATGGAAAGCGTTCGAGGAGCTTTATGAAGCGGGAAAGATTCGCGCTATCGGTATAAGCAATTTCAGACAGCACCACATCGACGAACTTATGAAGACAGCAAAGATCTCGCCTATGGTTAATCAGATACGCCTTTGCCCGGGTGATACGCAGGACGAGCTTGTTGCATACTGCAAGGAACGCGGCATACTGCTCGAAGCGTACAGCCCGCTGGGCTCCGGCAAGATCTTTGACGTTCCCGAAATAAAGGAGATCGCCGCGAAATACGGCAGGAGCGTGGCACAGATATGCGTGCGCTGGAGTCTGCAGAACGGCTTCCTGCCACTCCCGAAATCCGTTACTGCCGGGAGGATAAAGGAAAACCTCGATGTGTTCGGATTTGAGCTGTCGGACGAGGATATGAAAACTATCGCGGGTCTGACAGGCTGTGCGGGACTTTCAAACGATCCGGATAAAACCACATGGTGATCCGCATTATAAGGCTATAACGCACAAAGAATAAACAACGTCCGGAGCAGGGCATACAGCCTTTGCGTTCCGGACGTTTTTATGTTATTCCTGTCGAAGCGGCACCTTCGGACGTTATTCCGCAGGATTTTTATTCCGCGAAATCCTTTTTCATTTTCTCATTTGCCGCGATAACAGCGTCGCACCATTTGTCAAATTCCTCATCGTCATGCTGACATTCGGGGTGCGAGATCACATACTCAACCGTGCGTTTTATACCCTCGCGCGCGGTGACTTCCGCCCTGAACGAGGGAACGAGCTTCTTCACCTTCGAGTTGTCGAATACCACCGAGCACGCCTTGTCGCCGATGAGACTCCCGGTGAAGTCGTAGTCCTTTCCGAGTGCCGCGAGCGTTTCCGACGACACATAATACGGCTTCAGCTCAACACCGAGCGCGTCGGCGATATAGCCGTAAATCTCGTTCCAGCTCACGCTTTCGTCCGTCGTGATGTGGAATGTCTCGCCTATTGCGGCGGGATTTCCGATAAGTCCGGCATACGCTTTAGCGAAGTCGCTGTTGTGGGTAATCGTCCAGAGCGATGTACCGTCGCCGTGAATTATCACAGGCTTGCCCTCTTTTATGCGCTTTACTGCCTGCCAGCTGCCGTTTTTGCCGTGAACTCCGAGCGGCACGCTGCGCTCGTCGTAGGTGTGGCTCGGACGAACTATCGTCACCGGGAAGCCGTCCTCGCGGTAGCGCGAAAACAGGTACTCCTCGCAGGCTTTCTTATTGCGCGAATATTCCCAGTACGGGTTTTCGAGCGGCGTTTCTTCGGTTATCGTGTATCCCTGCATCGGCTTTCTGTACGCCGACGCGGAGCTTATGTAAATGAACTGCTTTGTCTTTCCCGCAAACAGCCGGTAGTCGCGTTCGAGCTGCGAGGGAACGAAGCCGATGAACTCGCCGACGCAGTCGAACTCCATTCCCGCAAGCTTTTTTTCCGCATCCTTTTCGTCGTTTATATCGCAGTTTATGAGCTTCACGTTTTCGGGCAGACCGGCATTACGGTTCCCGCGGTTGAGCAGGTAAAGCTCGTCACCGCGCTCTGCGAGCAGCCGCGTTATTGCCATGCTGATAGTTCCCGTACCGCCGATGAAAAGTATTTTCATATTGTTATCCTCCTTTATTTCCGGCACATATACGCAAGTACAAATACTGCCGGTGAATTCCAGTATATCGTGATCTCGTTGAGCGAATAGCTCGCCGTGTCGTCCGCGTAGCACTTCATGGGCGGAGTTCCCTCCGGTATGACCTGTCTTGCGAACGGATCGGAAAGAAATCTGTTCGGTCCGCCGGCAACCATTCCCGGGATACACTCTTCTATCCTGTCCGCAAAAGCGGGGCGGAGATGCGGGTAATTGCAGCGGAACTCTCCCACTCCCGTAACGTAGCTTATGCCGAGAGCATTTGCTCCCAGAAGGTAATTCAGATGACGCACTGCATATCCGCGGTATGAGCGGTCTTCCGAAAGAACATCGTTTATCGCGAAGATCATCGCTTTTTTCATGAGGTTCATGTTGCTGCCCCAGCAGTAATCATCGTCCTCCATTGCAATACCGTAAACGCTGCTGTCGGCTGCCTTTTTAAGCTCTTCCCCGCGTCTGCGGAACATACTTTTCAGCTTATAATCAAGGTGGACGTCCTTGCCCTGCTTTGACAGCACATAGGCAAGAGAGCCGAGCCCGCCGACTTCTCCGTAGCCGAGAGCCGTCAGCGGAAAATCCTCGTTCAGTGCTGAAACAAGTCTGTCGTGGTATTTCAGATCGCCGGTAAGAGCGTACAACTCGGAATATGCCCAGAAGCGGTTGGAATGATCGTCGGATTCGCCGTAGCCGCCGGTGTTGCAGCCCTCGGGATTGGAAAAACCGATGAACCCGGGGTGATTGTCGAGCCACTTCGCAGATCTTTCCGCGGCATTTCGGAGCTTTTCCGCAAACGCCTTGTCATACGCCGCGTAAACGCCGGAAGCAAGTGCGCATACCGCCGCGAGATCGGCTGTCGCCATTGACGACACCGGAAAGACGAACATCTCCGCCGTGTCTTCCTCCGGCATAACGAACGGTGCGTGCTGCGCGGTGGTTGCCTTGTGATAAACACCGCCCTCGCTGTCCTGCATTTTGAGCATCCATTCGAGCTCATACCTGATCTCCGACAATATATCGGGACATCCGGACTCCGGGATATTCAGTATTTGCTTCTCGAACGCTTCGGGGAATATCCTGAACGCGTACAGAAGATGCGCTGCCGCACAGGCACCCGCCGTGACGTATCTGCCGTAGTCTCCCGCGTCGTGCCAGCCTCCGGTCACATCGAGCGTAACGCTTCTGTTGTCCCACAGTCGTGCCGGTGCGCTGTGACATTTTCCGTGATGCCACACGCCCGCGTGATGCTCGTCAAGTCCGCAGCCGCAGCGCAGAAAATAGAACGCCTTTGAGGTCTTGTCAAAAACATCGTCGTATATGTCATTACCGATACGGAACACAGCGGAGGTCTTGCCACCGGCTCTCACATAATATCGTCCCGGTTCGGAAAGTCCCGTGAAATCGGCAAGCCATACATTGTCTCCCGATTGGCCGTCAAATCCCGCGGAAACGGGAGCACCGGAAAAACGCACGTTTCCGTCCATATCAACGATCTCGAAGCTGCCGCATTCAAACGGTATTATCGCTTTTTTCCCGCTGTCCCGATAATAACCCGACTGATCGACGAAGATACCGAACGGTGTGGTGCGGGAAACGGGCGGGGTCATTTCAAAGTATTTTCTGTTCATAATATCACCTGTTTCCGGCTCTGTGAATGACTTCTCTGATCGGCCGGCGTAACGGGATAAACCCATTCTGATTGTTCTGTTTTATTATATCATTCGTCGGGTGACCGTTTCTATCAATTATGTTGTGTATTTGTCAAAAATATGGTATTTTAGCTTGGGAATGTGCTTCTTTCCGGGGCGGTATATACATCTTTGTTTTTTAAATATTTTTTAAAACCCTATTGACAAACTCGGAATAGCGTGATATAATGTAAGCATATTAAATTGATATGAATTATATGAAATGACAGAAGGAGATACAGAAAATGGCTGCAACAGTGATAATTCCAACTACGCTCCGTATGTTCACGGGGCATAATTCCGAGCTTGAGCTTGACGGCGGTACTGTCGGCGAGGTGATAACCGCGCTCGCGGACGAGTACCCCGAAACAAAGAAGGTGCTGTTCGGCGAGGACGGCAAGCTCCGCGAGTTCATAAACGTCTTTGTCGGCGCGGACAATATTCGTGACCTGAAAGGTTATGATACCACCGTAAAGGACGGCGATGAGATAATTCTGATACCGGCGATCGCGGGGGGAAGCGGAGATACGGTTGAAGAGCCGAATGATTCCGTGCTTGGTGACAGGATCGGCGACAAGCTGACGAATGACGAGATCAAGCGCTACTCACGCCACTTATTATTAAAGGAAGTCGGTGTCAAGGGTCAGCGCAGACTGAAAGCCGCGAAAGTCCTTATCGTCGGAATGGGCGGTCTCGGAACTCCCCTTGCGCAGTATCTCGCGGCGGCAGGCGTGGGAACTCTCGGTCTCATCGACTTTGACGAAGTCGAAGAAAGCAACCTCCAGAGACAGGTAATACACGGCTCCCGCGATATCGGCAGACCTAAGGTAGCGAGTGCGAAGGACAGCATAAAGCAGATCAACCCGCTTGTCAAGGTGGAAACATACAATGAGCGTCTCACAAAGGAGAACGCGATAGATCTTATTTCGCAGTATGACGTTGTTGCGGACGCATCGGACAACTACCAGACCCGATATCTTGTCAACGACGCGTGCGTGCTGCTCGGAAAGCCTGATGTATTCGGCGCGATGTACCAGTTCGAGGGGCAGGCGGCTGTTTACTATGCGGACAGAGGACCCTGCTACCGCTGCATGTACCCGGCTCCCCCTCCGGCAGGACTTGTTCCGTCCTGCGCAATGGGCGGCGTTGTGGGCGTGCTTCCCGGCATCATCGGAACGGTACAGGCTAACGAGGTAATAAAGCTTATAGTCGGCGGCGGAAAGCCGCTTATCGGCAGGCTTGTGACATTCGACGCATGGCGCATGAAGTGGCGCGAGCTGAAGATACACAAGGACGAGAACTGCCCGATATGCGGCAAGAACAAAACTATCACCGAGCTCGACGAGTACGACTACGAGGATTTCTGCGGCATAAAGGCACAGGCGGAGGAAGAAGAGGAAGTCGAGGGAATCGGACCGAAGGAGCTCAAACGCCGTATCGACGCGGGCGAGAAGATTACAATAGTCGATGTCCGTGAGCCTCACGAGCGCGCGATAGCAAAATTCCCCGACGCGCTTGTTATCCCGATAGGGCAGCTTGCCCGCCGTCAGGACGAGCTCGATCCGTCGGTTGACACGGTGTTCGTCTGCAAGGAGGGCAAGCGCAGTATCCTCGCAGTCCGCACCCTGCACGAAGCGGGCTACAAGGGCGCCGCCTACAACCTCGCCGGCGGTACCAACGCGTGGTCACGCGAAGTTGACAGCTCCTTCCCGCAATATTGAAAAATTTGTGAAAACTATTGCATTTTCAATTTATATATGCTATAATACAAGCGTTATACATACCTATTATGTAGGTGTGATAATAAATCTACATTCCCCACAGCCGGGGAAGCGGAATCAATAATCTATCAACCAACAGGAGGCAACAACAATGGCAACCAAAGATGAAGAAAAGATCATAGCTCTCGGAGCGAATGCGGCATATAACCTTGCCGACATCAACAAGACAAAACCGCAGTATGCGGCACTTACCCCCAAGTACCTCACAAGAGTGCTCGAATTCAAGGGCCTCGACTCCGGTATCTACCGCGTGAACAAGGTAAAGGAAGGCGATACGCCTCTCGATGTTCTCTGCAGCTCCGAAAAGAAGTCCAATATAATTCCGCAGGGCTTTGTTGAGTACGAGGAAAAGCCCCGTGAGTACAGACTCGCAAACATCTCCACAATAATCAACATACATACCCCTATCGAGGACGTTTACAGCTCGCCCTTCGATCAGGCGAAGGAACAGCTCGAACTCGCTATCGAGAGCCTTCGTGAGCGTCAGGAAAGCCAGCTCATAAACAACGATGACTACGGTCTGCTCAAAAACATAGCGGACAAGCAGCGCATACAGCCCGTTTCCGCAAGCGGTGCTCCCACACCCGATGATCTCGACGAGCTCATCTCGAAGGTATGGAAGGATCCTTCCTTCTTCCTCGCTCATCCCCGTGCAATAGCAGCCTTCGAGCGTGAATGCACAAAGCGCGGCGTACCGCCCGTAACGGCAAACATCGCAGGCGGCACATTCATTCTCTGGCGCGGCATCCCGATCATCCCGACCAACAAGCTCCTCGTTGACGGCGTTAAGGAGCCCAAGGGCAAGGGCGGCAAGACCAACATCCTTCTCGTCCGCACCGGCGAAGCAAAGCGCGGCGTAATCGGCCTCTATCAGCGCAATCTCAAGAACGAGCAGGGACGCGGTCTCGCGGTACGCTTCCGCGGTATCGACGACAAGGGCGTTGCTTCTTATCTGCTTTCGCTTTACTGCTCCGCGGCTATCCTTGCAGACGACGCGATAGCTGTCCTCGAAGATGTTGAGGTTGGTGAATACTATGACTACGAATAATTGGGCGATCCCCAATGAAAATGAGCTTGAACAGCTTGCAAATTCGCTCTTTCCCGATTTTGACGCAACGCGTTGTGCCGGCGGGATAGATAGTCTTGTCACAAAGGGCGACCCGTCCGTGATCTATGACGCGGCGGCAAAAGCTGAAAGCTATTCGGGCTATCTCGGAAGCGCGGGCGGCTATGAGCAGCAGGCAGAAAGCTATGCAAGCTACGCACAGCTCGCGGACGGCTTCGGCAATGGTTATTATTCCGATTACGAAGCTCTCGCGAACGAGCTCACAAACGGCTATTCGGCAGAACCGACATTCGCTTCCCCGACCGCCGCAACAGGCGAAGCTGCACCCGCACAGGCGAAAGCGCAGACTAACGGCTACGCTCCCTCGGTAATGTCCGAGAAGCAGGCGGCTGCCTATGCTCCGAAAACAACCGAGCGTGCACCCGCGCCGGTTGCTCCGAGCAACAACATCGTTGTCGGAACAAAGACGCTTGAACAGATACGCGCGGACTTTCCGATATTAAAGGAAGTCATCAACGGGCACCCGCTGGTATGGCTCGACAACGGCGCTACAACACAGCGCCCGCAGGCTGTCATCGACAGGCTTTCGTACTACTACACACACGAGAACTCGAATGTTCACCGCGGCGCTCACGAACTCGCGGCACGCTCTACCGACGCCTACGAGAACGCCCGTCAGATAACCGCGGACTTCCTCAGCGCACCGAGCAAGGACAATATCGTATTCGTGCGCGGCACAACAGAGGGCATAAACCTTGTCGCAAACGCGTATGTGAAGCCGCTTCTCAACCCCGGCGACGAGATCATACTGACTGTTCTGGAGCATCACGCGAACATTGTTCCGTGGCAGTTGATATGCGAAGAGACCGGCGCTGTTCTGAAAGTCGTACCATGCGACGAGAGTGGACAGCTGATACTGTCGGAATACGAGAAGCTGTTCACGCGCAGAACAAAGTTCGTCAGTGCGACACACGTTTCCAACGTGCTCGGAACGGTAACTCCCGTTGAGGAGCTTATCGCGATAGCTCACGCTCACGGTGTCCGCATAATGATAGACGGTGCGCAGTCGGTAGCTCACATTCCCGTGAACGTATCGGCGCTCGACGCTGATTTCTATGTGTTCTCGGGACACAAGATCTTCGCTCCCACGGGTATCGGCGCACTTTACGGAAAGTCCGATGTTCTCGAAGCCGCAAGACCTTATCACGGCGGCGGAAACATGATAAAGGACGTTACGTTCGAGCGCACGATCTACAATCCCGCACCGAACAAGTTCGAGGCCGGCACGGGCAGTATCGCGGACGCGGTAGGTCTCGGAGCGGCGCTCGAATATCTGAATGCAATCGGAATGCCCGCTGTCAACAAGCACGAGCATGAGCTGCTCGTCTATGGCATGAGCGAGCTTAAGAAGATACCCGGTCTGCACCTTATCGGAACTGCGACAAACAAGGCGAGCGTTCTTTCGTTCGTACTCGACGGTCACAGCAACGAAGATGTGGGTGCCGCGCTCAATGAGCTCGGTATCGCCGTGCGCACGGGTCACCACTGCGCACAGCCCGTACTCCGCCGCTTCGGTCTGGAAGGTACGGTGCGCCCGACACTCGCACTCTACAACTCCTTCGAGGACATAGACGCGCTTGTCAAGGGCATAAGATCACTTGTATAATCAAAATATTTCCCCGTCCTTCGCGGCGGGGAAATTTAATGGGAGATAGATATGTCTGAACTTCTGAAAATAACAGGTCTGCGTGTAAGTGCGGAGGAAAAGGAAATACTGCACGGCGTGGATCTTACGATAAATGAGGGCGAAACGCACGTTATAATGGGACCCAACGGCGCGGGAAAATCCACGCTCGGAGCCGCGATAATGGGCAGTCCCGAATATACGATAACCGGCGGCAGCATTATCTTTGACGGCGCGGATATCACCGGCGAAACGCCCGACAAACGCGCAAGGCACAGGATATTCCTCTCGTTCCAGAATCCGATAGAAATACCGGGCATCACACTTTCGTCATTCCTGCGCAGCGCGTATGAGCAGGTCACCGGCGAGCGTGTAAAACTGTTTGAGTTCAAGAAAGTGCTCGGCGCAGCAATGGACGTATTGCAAATGGACAAGGCTTACGCGGACAGAGAGCTCAATGTCGGATTTTCCGGCGGTGAGAAGAAGAAAGCCGAGATACTGCAATTACTCGTTCTGCGCCCGAAGCTGGCTATTCTTGACGAGACGGATTCCGGACTTGACGTTGACGCGGTGAAGACCGTTTCGGCGGGCATCAAGGCGTACAAGGAGCAGACCGGCGGCTCGCTGCTGATAATCACGCACAACACGAAAATACTCGAAGCTCTGACCGTTGATAAAACCCACATCATCGCGGACGGAAGGCTCGCCGCAGAGGGCGGCGCAGAGCTTATCGACGAGGTCACCGAAAACGGCTTTGACAAGTATATCCCGAGAGGTGCCGTATGAAGGAAAAAACACAGGTTGCGGATATAGACCGCTCGCTTTATGATTTCCGCTACGACGAGGACGAGAGCAGCTTTCTTGACTGCGGTATCACTCCGGAGATAATTCGCGAAATATCGGCGGAAAAGGGAGATCCCGAATGGATGACCGAGTTCAGGCTGCACTCGCTTGAAATATACAACAGACTGAAAATGCCGGACTGGGGACCCGATATCAGCGGTCTCAACATTGATAACATCGTCGCGTATATCCGCCCGAAAAAGGGTATGCAGAGCGACTGGAACGAGGTCCCCGACGACATCAAGGAGACCTTTGAAAAGCTCGGAATACCGCAGGCGGAGCGGGAAAGTCTTGCGGGCGTGGGCGCGCAGTACGACAGCGAGCTCGTGTATCACAATGTACGCAAGGAAGTTGCTGAATCGGGTGTCGTTTACACAGATTTAGAGAGCGCGATGCACGACGAGCGATACGCCGGGATGATAAAATCGCATTTTATGAAGCTCGTCCCGCCTACCGATCACAAGTTCGCAGCGCTGCACGGGGCAGTCTGGTCAGGCGGCTCATTCGTGTATGTGCCGTCGGGCGTGAAGCTCGAAATACCGCTGCAATCCTACTTCCGACTGAACGCGAAGGGCGCGGGGCAATTCGAGCACACGCTTATAATCGTCGAGGACAACGCCTATCTGCACTTCATTGAGGGCTGCTCGGCGCCGAAATACTACGAGGCGAGCCTGCACGCGGGCTGTGTCGAGCTATACGTCGGGAATAACTCAACTCTGCGCTATTCGACTATCGAGAACTGGTCAAAGAATATGTATAACCTCAACACAAAGCGCGCGGTTGTCGGCGAAAACGGCAAAGTCGAGTGGGTGTCCGGCTCGTTCGGCTCGCACGTTTCATACCTCTACCCGATGAGCATTCTGAATGGCAGGAAAGCGCGTGCGGAGTTTACGGGAATCACCTTCGCGGGCGAGGGTCAGAACCTCGACACCGGCGCGAAGATAGTCCACAATGCTCCCGAAACATCGTCGTATATGAACACGCGCTCAATCTCGAAAAGCGGCGGTATCAGCACATTCCGCAGCGCTGTTACGATCAACGAAAACGCCGTCGGAAGCAAGTCCGCGGTATCTTGTGAATCACTTATGCTCGACAGCATTTCGCGCTCCGACACAATACCGTCAATGGTTGTAAAAACCGACAAAGCGGATGTCGGACACGAGGCGAGGATCGGCAGGATAAGCGACGAGGCTGTATTTTATCTTATGTCGCGCGGACTGGACGAAAACGCCGCAAAAGCACTGATTGTCAGCGGCTTCGCGGATAACGTATCGAAAGAACTGCCGCTCGAATACGCAGTGGAGATGAACAATCTCATCAATCTTGAAATGAAGGGGAGTATCGGATAAATGACAAAACTGAACATTCTCCCCCTGCCGACATTCGCGCGGCTCGGTGTGAACTGCGCCGAGCGCGAAGTCGGAGCGTTTGAGAGAGAAGAAATAACCGTTCCCGAGGGAGCGGAACAGCAGATAATAAAATTCGTGAGCCCGTGCAGCGAGACGATTGTGACCGTCGGCAAAAACGCGGCACTCAAGCTCGTAATGATATTTGCGGACAAGCAGCGCTGCGCCGCAAGGCTTATAACAACGCTTGACGACAGCGCACGGCTCGATCTTATCCAGCTTTATCTCGGCGGCGATACCGTGAGCGAGATCGTGACGGAGCTCAAAGGCTGCAAATCCGCATTTACAGCCGAGATAGGCTATGACCTCGGAGCGGGTGATGTGCTCGACATTAACCTTGTCGCAAATCACTACGGGCGCAAAAGCACGTCGGAGATAGCCGTGAACGGCGTTCTCCGCGACAACGCGCAGAAAACATTCAAGGGTACGATAGACTTCCGCAACGGCTCCGCGGGCGCAAAGGGCAGCGAAAAGGAAGACGTTATACTCATGAACGAGGAAGTCGTGAACAAGACGGTTCCCGTTATCCTCTGCGACGAGGAAGACGTTGAGGGCAGCCACGGCGCGACGATCGGGCGAATCGACGAGCAGCATATCTACTATATGCAGTCGCGCGGCATTCCCGAAGAAAAGATCTACGAGCTGATAACGCGCGCAAGGCTGTTAAAAATCATCGGAAAGATCGGCGACGAGCAGACTGAAAAGCGTATTCACAATACGCTCGGTTGGGAGGTACAGTATTGAGTGAGCATGATTACAAGCGGGATTTCCCCGTGTTTGAGAAATATCCCGATATCGCGTACCTCGATAACTCCGCGACAACGCAGAAGCCGCAGGCTGTCATTGACGCGGTTTCGCGGTATTACCGGGAGGAAAACGCGAACCCGTTGCGTGGGCTGTACGAGCTGGCGGTAAAAGCAACAGACGCGTATGAGAATGCGCGTATAGCGGTTCGTGATTTCATCGGCGCGGCGAGCGAGCGCGAGATAATCTTCACCCGCAATGCTTCCGAAAGCCTGAACCTCATTGCGTACAGCTGGGGGCGCGCAAATATCCGCGAAAACGACGAGATACTTGTGACGATATCCGAGCACCACAGCAACTTTCTGCCGTGGCAGATACTCGCAAACGAAAAACGGGCGAAACTGAAATTTCTGAAATGCAGCGAAACAGGCGAATATACCGCCGAAGCGCTGAAAAAGGCGCTCACACCGCGCACGAAGCTGTTTGCGATAGCGCAGATATCGAACGTGTTCGGACGCGTGAATCCGATAAAAGAGTTCGCGGAAATATGCCGCGCCAATGGCACACTGATCGTCTGCGACGGCGCACAGAGCGTGCCGCATATTCCCGTTGATGTGCGCGAGCTCGGCGTGGATTTCCTCGCTTTCTCGGGCCACAAAATGCTTGCGCCTATGGGAATAGGTGTGCTGTACGGGCGCGAGGAGCTGCTTGAAGAAATGCCGCCTTTCCTGTATGGCGGTGAGATGATAGAATTTGTGACGCTGTGCGGCGCGACGTTCGCGGAGCTCCCGCACAAGTTCGAGGCGGGAACCGTCAATGCGGGCGGAGCCGTGGGGCTGCACGCGGCGATAGACTACATCAACGCGATAGGCTTTAACGAGATAGAGCGCCGCGAGAACGAGCTGACAAAATTGCTTGTTACCGAAATGCAGCAGGTACCGCACATAAACATTGTCGGCTCACATGACCCCGACGAGCACCACGGGATAGTGACATTCACGATAGACGATGTTCACCCGCACGACATAGCCGCGATATTCGACGAGTCCGGGGTGTGCATACGCGCGGGACACCACTGCGCACAGCCGCTTCACAAATACCTCGGCGTGCAGTCCACCGTCCGCGCGAGCGTCGCATTCTACAACGACGAAAACGATGTGCGCAGATTTATGGACTGCCTGAAAACGATACGAAGGAGAATGGGTTACAGTGACTAATTTTTACAACGAGATACTGACCGATCACAATATGCACCCCGTTCACAAGCACGAGCTGTCGTGCTGCACCTGCTCACGCGACGGGATAAATCCGTCCTGCGGCGACGAGATAACGCTCAATCTGAACGTCGAGAACGGCGTGATAACCGACGGCTCGTTCACCGGAAGCGGCTGCGCGGTCTCGCAGGCTTCCGCGGACATAATGCTCGATCTTGTTATCGGAAAGAGCGTCGAGGACGCGAAGCACCTGCACGAGCTGTTTGTGAAGATGATACACGGCGACGCGTGTCCGGCAGAGATAGACGAGCTCGAAGAAGCCGGCGCACTCGCGGATATATCGCATATGCCCGCCCGTGTGAAGTGCGCTCTGCTCGGCTGGAGAACAATGGCGGAAATGGTTGGATAAGAAAAGCTTCCGAAGTTGTGAAACTGCTCTCAGCGTCTCAGTTACAGCTTATATATTATAAAATAAAACCAAGCCCCGCGAGAATATAGCTCACGGGGCTGTACTGTGTCACAAATCATATATAATACATCGGCTCGCCGCCGCCCGCCGACAGCTTATCGTACCTGTCGGCTATATCGCGCAGTGTCACATTTTCAGTGAAGCTTTGGAGATATTCGGTCATCTTGCTCCAGAGACATTCCGAAAGAGCGCCCGCGATAAGTGAATCCTCCTTATTGTCGAAGGTCACCTCGCCGAGCACATTGCGATCGAGCGCATTTATCACCTCATAAAGCGTTATCTTCTCGGCGGGACGGGTGAGAGTATAGCCGCCCTTTGCGCCCTTGACACTGCGGATTATGTTCGCCTGTCTGAGCTGCGGGAGTATCTGTTCGAGGTACTTCGCGGAAATATGCTGCCTTGCGGATATATTAATCACGGTAACAACGCTGTTGTTTGAATAAACGCATATATCTACGAGAGAGATTATTCCGCATTCTACCTTTGACGATATTTTCATTTTGTTTTCCTCCGTTTATATTTTTGGTCTGTCTCTTTCCGAGCCTTACGCCGGGAGAGAAACTTCATACAGCGATCGTATGCAGCTGAAAATAGGTTTATTTCAATTCCTACTATTTCAATAAGTATAACATATTTTGCCCCTGTTTTGCAATTGTCGGAATAGATAAAAAATAATATTTCCTACTAATTCTATATGTAAAATATGTAGAATTGCATTAATTCCTATTGACTTGGTATGAAAAACAATGTATAATGTAGCAAAGTGGTGATGAAATATGGATTTTAATACAGAGCTCCTGCACGGCAGGACCGTGAAGAATGACTTCGGCGCGACGCAGACACCCATATATCAGGTGAGCGCGTTCTCGCACGACAGCGCGGAAACGCTCGAAAAGGTGTTCAGCAACCGCGCACCCGGGTTCTCCTACTCGCGTATCGGAAATCCCACCGTGGATGCGTTCGAGAAGCGGATAGCGGCACTTGAAGGCGGCGTAGGCGCGGCAGCCTGTTCGAGCGGTATGGCGGCAGTCACAATGGCGCTGCTGAATATCCTGCAAACCGGTGACGAGGTAATCGCCGGAGCGGGCTTGTTCGGTGGAACGATAGATCTGTTCGGCGATCTCGCGCAATTCGGCATAACGGCGAAATTCGCCGATACCGTGACCGCGGAGAGCGTAGAAGCACTGATAACCGAAAAAACAAAGGCGGTATTCGCCGAGCTTATCGGCAACCCGAAGCTCGATGTCGTTGATATAAAAAGCGTTTCCGAGGTCTGTCACAGGCACGGAATACCACTGATAATAGACAGCACGACGGCAACGCCGTATCTCATACACCCGTTCAAATACGGCGCGGATATCGTGGTACACTCCACATCGAAGTACATCAACGGCGGCGGCAACTCGATAAGCGGAATAATAATCGACAGCGGGAAATTCAGATTTGACAGCGATAAATTCCCGAACTTCGACAGCTACCGCATATTCGGCAAATTCGCTTATCTCGCGAAGCTGCGCAACGGCCTTTGGCGCAACGTCGGCGCGTGTGTATCCCCGTTCAACGCGTATATGAACTCGGTGGGGATCGAAACTCTCGGACTGCGTATGGAGCGGATATGTTGCAACGCGAAAGCACTTGCGGAGTTTCTTGAAACGAAGAACGGCGTGACGGTCAACTACCCCGCACTCGGAACAAGTCCGTATCACTCGCTTGTACAGTCGCAGTTCGGCGGCAAGGGCGGCGGTATTCTGACGATACGCGCAGGCAGCAAGGAAAAGGCATTTAAGCTGATAAACAATCTGAAATACGCGCTGATAGCCACGAACATCGGCGATTTACGGACACTCGTTATCCACCCCGCAAGCACGATTTATCTGCACTCGGACGAAAAGCGCCGCGAACAGGCCGGCGTGTATGACGACACGATCAGAGTAAGCGTCGGCATAGAAGATATAAACGATATTATCGCGGATTTTGACAACGCGATCAATTCATAAACACACATTTTTCCCCGCCGAAGGCGGGACAAAAAAGGAGACAAACATCATGGCAGAATTTAACATCACGGACAGCGTTGATATCACAGACGTAAACTGCCCGATAACATTCGTAAAAACAAAAGTCGCGCTTGAAGAGCTCGACGACGGCGACATTCTCGAAGTACGCCTGAATGACGGCGAGCCGGTGCAGAATGTACCGCGCAGCCTCAAAGAAGAGGGTCACAAGGTACTCGAACTTACGCAGAACGACGACGGCACATACCGCCTGATCGTACAGAAAGTCGGTGACTGAGCGGGCAAGCGCCCGCAGGCGACAGTGCTTTTGCGGGAAAGGCTGAACAGAGGGGAACGGTTTGTTCCCGATGTTTTCGGAAAGGCGGTAATTTATTTGGCAGAACGTATAACAACAGCGGACTTTGAAGAAAAAGTCCTGAACGCGGATATCCCGGTGCTCGTGGATTTTTATTCCGACACCTGCGTACCGTGTAAAATGCTCTCGCCGGTGCTCTCACAGCTCGACACCGAGCTTGCGGGAAAGCTGAACATATACAAGGTGAACGTCGGCTACGAGCAGGAGCTTGTCGATAAGTACGAGGTACAGGCTTCCCCCACGCTGATATTTTTCAGGGGCGGCGAGGAAGTTTCACGGCTTCGCGGCGCAGTAAAGAAACCCGATATAATAGCGGAATTTGAGAAAATACAATAAGGAGACCAACTATATGAAAATCACAGTAGCAGGCAAGATCAAGGAATACGATGACGGTATCACCGTCGCAAAGCTCGTTGAGCTTGAAAACGTCGAGACTCCCGAGTATGTCACGGTAACGGTAAACGACGAATTTGTGGAGAGCCACGATTTCGCGAATACAACAATAAAAGACGGCGACACGGTAGAATTTCTGTACTTTATGGGAGGTGGCTGCTGATGGCTTTTACCAACGAACAGTTAGAGCGCTACTCCCGTCACATCATCTTAAAGGAAGTCGGCGCGAAGGGTCAGAAAAAGCTCTCGCAGGCTAAAGTGCTCATCATCGGCGCGGGCGGTCTCGGAGCTCCGGCGGCGCTGTATCTCGCGGCAGCGGGTGTCGGAACTATCGGCATAGTTGACGCGGACGAAGTCGATCTCTCCAACCTCCAGCGTCAGGTCATACACGCGACAGCCGACATCGGCAAGCCGAAGGTGCAGTCCGCGAAGGAGACAATGGAAGCGATAAACCCCGATGTGACCGTGAATACATACCACACATTCGTGACGAGCGAGAACGTTCTCGATCTCATCAAGGACTACGATTTCATACTCGACGGAACCGACAATTTCCCCGCGAAGTTTCTTATCAACGACGCGTGCGTAATGGCGAAGAAGCCATTCTCTCACGCGGGCATAATCCGCTTCAAGGGACAGCTCATGACCTACGTTCCGGGGCAGGGACCCTGCTACCGCTGCGTATTCAAAAATCCGCCACCGAAGGACGCTGTCCCGACTTGCAAGCAGGCGGGCGTTATCGGCGCAATGGGCGGTGTTATCGGCTCTTTGCAGGCTATGGAAGCCGTCAAGTACATCGTCGGCGCGGGTGACCTGCTCACCGGATATCTGCTGACATTCGACGCTCTGAAAATGGAGTGGCACAAGATAAAGCTCCCGTCCGACACGAGTAAGTGCGCTGTCTGCGGCGATCACCCGACTATTACCGAGCTTGTTGATTACGAGCAGGCTGAATGCGATATGAAAAAATAACCGGAGAAAACTATGATAAAACTGAAAAAAAGCGATTACGAAACAATACTCGCGCACGCAAAAAAAGAAGCCCCCGTCGAGGCTTGCGGACTTATAGCGGGGCGTATCGAGGGCGATGACAAGATAATCGAAAAGGTGTATATCCTCACAAACGTTGACCACGCCGAGGAGCACTTCACCCTCGATCCCCGCGAGCAGCTCGCCGCGGTAAAGGATATGCGCGCGAACGGCTACGAGCAGCTCGGCAACTGGCACTCGCACCCCGTTTCTCCGTCGCGCCCGTCCGACGAGGACAAGCGGCTCGCATACGACAGCACCGCGAGCTATATGATACTCTCGCTCATGGACGACGAGCCCGTGCTCAATTCCTTCCATGTCGAGAACAATGTCTCTTCAAAGGAAGAGCTTGTGATAGAATGAAGCATGACCGGACGACAGCGCAAAACTGCCGGCCGGTTTTTTATATCATATAAAGAAGAAAATTGCAATAGGAGAAGGAAACAGAAATAGATGAAAGTACCCCGGATAGGTTTCGCCGCGGGGCGCTCCCCGCTTATATCATATAAAGAAGAAAATTGCAATAGGAGAAGGAAACAGAAATAGATGAAAGTACCCCGGATAGCTTTCGCCGCGGGGCGCTCCCCGCTGACCGAATATTGCAGAGAGCACAGCTGGAACATCTACGATGTTTACTGCGACGAGAATTACAGCGGCACGGACTTCGACCGTCCGGATTTTCAGAGAATGCTGAAAGACTGTGAGAGCGGAAAGGTAAATGTCGTTCTGTGCAAGTCCCAGTCCCGTTTCTCGCGCGATCTCGGTGTTATCGAGGAGTATATCCACAACAAGTTCATCGAGTGGGGTGTGCGCTTCATAAGCATAGTCGATTATGCGGACACGGACGACGCCTACAACAAACAACCCCGTCCGGGTATTCCGGGCGGGTTTTTGCTGCGACATAAATGAGTCATTTTTACTTTTTCTTCACTATAAGCGTTATCTCGGCATAGTCGCCGTTATTCATGTAAGCGCGTATCTTCGCCTTGCCGGCTTTTTTGCAGGTGACAATATTGCCGTCAACGTCAGCGACCTTGCTGTCGGTGGTTTTCATAGTCACCTTGCCCTTATAATTGGAAGTCAGCGCCGAGAAGTCAAACTCGTCACCGACTTTCGCGTTGAGAGCGAGGGAGATTGTGGGGGTGTGGTCTGGTTCAAAAGAATAGTATAAGTTAGTAATATTATTTGACCCTTCGATTTTTAGATAATAAGTTCCTGCTTTTTTTATTTTAATATTTCCCGTGTCGCAAATAGTGCCCATACAATTCACTGAATAAATTTCGTTTATCATTGAAGATGAATCATATAAAGTGAACCTCTCGCCACCTCCTCTTTCCAATTCTGCTCTGATTCTTAATATTCCTGAGTCTTTTAAAACTATCTTACAATAAATGGCATTATTTTTAATTGTGAAATTATATGTTTCCATAAGTTCGAGTCTTTTTGCTCCATCTAATATGGTCTTCGCGCTCGCCTGCACTGTAAAACAGCACACCAACATTACCGCCGACAGCAGAACTGCCGCTAATTTTTTGAATCTCATCATACTATTTTCCTCCGTAAATTAAATTTTGTCGTGAAAGAAAAAAGTGCGCAGCATAC
>JAFPUE010000121.1 GCA_017395555.1 Ruminiclostridium sp.
AAACTCTCGTCCTCCTCACGGGCTTCCGAAGCATTTATCATCTCAATCAGCGTGTTAAGGTTCTGTTCTTCTTCCGGCGCTTCATACCAAATGTACCCGATCAGGGCGCAATAGTACAAGCGTTCAGCCTTGACCCAAAAATCTTCCCCGGATTGGTTACCCTCGCCTTTGGTGTTCGCTATAATCGTGTTCACCAATTTGAGAATGTCTTTCTCCGAGCGGATATACGCCAGCGGATTGTAGTGCATAGACTTTGCGAAATTGATAGTGTTCAGCACTTTTATCCTGTAACCGCCGTCCAGCAAAGCCTTTCCCGTTTCGATCAGAACTGTTCCTTTTGGGTCAGTTACAACATAGGAACTGTGCATTTGCAGCAGATTAGGCTTTACGAAAAACCTCGTCTTACCGGAACCGGAACCGCCGACAACAAGAATGTTCTTGTTCCTCGCGTATTTCGGACCCGCCGCAGGACGACCCTCCATTGTCAGACGTTCTGTTTCGGTCAGGATAACGTTATCCTCGAACTTTTCAGCCATATATGGCTTGATGTCATTTGCATTGCCCCACCGGGCGGAGCCGTATTCGCTGCCTTTGCGGTATTTCTTCGCGTTCTTTGCCTTGACGTAGATATACAGCTTTATCAGAGCCGCACCTGCTACTCCGACAAGCAGATCTACCGGCATAAGGCTCGGCAGCGGATTTTGGAATACCTGTGCGATATTCTTCAATCCGTTGGTTATGATCTCTCCGGCATCACTGCCGGTTGCCGTAGTGAAAGCCTGCGCCAGTTTGTTGGCAAAGTAACCGATCATCACAAAGGGAAGAACCTTGACGACTTTCTGCTTATCGAATTTGAAAGCCATTACAGCGATTCCTCCCTCTGCTTGTGCTTTTCACGGGTACGCTCCTTGTTCTTTGCGGCAAGCTCCTTGACGAGCTTATGCAGCTTTTCGCGGATAGACGGCTTTTTCTTCTTGTCCATCTCTTTTCCGAGGAACTCCTTGAAAGCCGCTGTCATCGTATCCGTGTCCTTTGCCTTGAAAAAGACGAAATACCTCGGCGGTTCTTTCGACTTATCCTTACGGAGCGAATAGTCGATGCCGTATTTTCTCGCCACCCGGGAGAACGACTTAATGTTCTCGTCGGTTATCTCGATGTTGGTGAGCTTTTCGCCGCTTTTGGCAAGCTTTTTCACGGACTGCTTTCCCTTGTAAACCTTTGGGGACTTGTTCTTCTGAGCCGCGAGGAAACGGTGTATCGCACTTTTCAGCACATTTGCGGTCATTTTAGAAGCCCGCACTGAGAGTGAGATCATTTTCTCGGCGTTACGTTCCTGCATTTATCCTCCCTTCCGCTTTCCTACTAAAGAAAATCAATACGTTTTCTGATGAAAGCCCCTCCTTTCGTTGCGTGTTATGTAGTATAAATGAATTTCACATATTTAGGCTTCTTTGATTCCGTATTCTTGACAATCTCTCTGATATGTGATATAATAATCAATAATAAAGGGAATGACGCTCTCCCTCGGATTATCCGAAACCGCTTTTTCAAGCTGATGGCATCTGCAATTTAGGCAGATACTATCGGCTTTTTTGATTGAAGGAGGCTATTATGTTACTATCACTTGCGATAATTTTTCTTGTTGGTCTGTCGGCTGCTGCAATATTCAATGCCTTGAAGCTGCCTCGGATCATCGGTATGCTGCTGACGGGAATTGTAGTAGGTCCCTATGTTCTTGACCTGCTCGACCCGTCTATACTTGGCATTTCCTCGGAACTCCGACAGATCGCGCTCATCATCATTCTTATAAAAGCCGGACTTTCATTAAACCTGTCCGACCTGAAAAAAGTCGGCAGACCGGCTGTGCTTATGTCATTTCTGCCTGCTTGCTTCGAGATAATCGGGTATGTCTGCTTCGCACCGATGTTCTTCGGAATTGATCTTATTGAAGCCGCCGTTATGGGTGCAGTTCTAAGCGCTGTTTCTCCTGCCGTAGTTGTCCCGAGAATGGTAAAGCTGATCGAGGATAAACGCGGCACTGATAAGAGCATACCTCAGATGATACTTGCAGGAGCCTCATGTGATGATATATTCGTCATTGTGCTGTTCTCGACCTTTCTGACAATGGCACAGGGCGGAGACCTGAACATCATCAGCCTTGCAAATATTCCGGTGTCAATAATACTCGGCTTGCTGTTCGGTACAGCAGCGGGATTTGTACTTTTCGCATTGTTTGAAACTGCATATAAGCACGCTCACACAATAGGAAACAGCACTAAAGTCGTTATACTACTTGCATCGGCATTTCTGCTGATGTCAGTCGAAACACTTGTAAAAAGCTATTTCGCGATGTCGGGACTGCTTGCGGTCGTCGCTATGGCTTGCGTCATAAAAATAAAAGCTGACAGCACTGTTTCAGTAAGCCTTTCAGAAAAATTCGGCAAGCTATGGATAGCCGCAGAACTTATATTGTTTGTTCTTGTAGGCGCGGCAGTCGATATCCGTTATGCTCTCGGAGCCGGTCTTTCAGCAATTGCAATGATATTCACAGCACTTACATTCCGCGCAGTCGGCGTTCTTATCTGCCTTATCGGGACTGAGCTTAACGCCAGAGAACGGCTTTTCTGCGTTATAGCATATCTCCCGAAAGCTACGGTACAGGCTGCTATCGGTTCCGTTCCTCTCGCAGCAGGACTGCCATGCGGAAATATCGTGCTGTCTGTTGCAGTAATGGCAATATTGATAACTGCTCCGCTCGGAGCGATAGGAATGGACAAAAGTTATAGCAAGTTGCTCAATATATCAACTTAACCGTCGGAGGAGATTTACAGATATTGAGTTTTTAGTTACCGCCGTTCATATCGTGATTGACCTCGGCAGCATAAAAGTTGCTGATAGTTGCCGGAGCATTGTAGAGCACAGTGGTCAGATATGCCTTGATATTCCTGATCTTTGTGGCATTACGTTTAAGACTCCAAAAGATGTACTCGATATGCTCGCTGTTGATTTTCAGGAAACGGCTTCTGACCGCTTCCGCAGGCATATCCTGCTTACCAACAGTGACTTTATCCCTTGAAGAGCAGATAACCTCGGTCATAAGCTCAACTATCTCGTCAAGCTGTTCCTTGTCATACTGCCCGCTGATAATGTCATATTCGATATTTTCCTTTACAGTCTCCCGCGCTTCTTCGATCCTATCAATCCAATCCCTTTTGTTTTCACCGCTTTCGGCCGGATTGATTGATTGAGTATTTGATTCTTCTATATTTAATTTTTTAGTAGTTAATTGGTAAGTATTTAATTGTGACTGCTTTTCCGCATACGGTTTCTCCGTTTGCGGTTTTACCGTGTGCTGTTTTTCAGTACACGGTTTTTCAGCAGACGGTGAGCCGGTTTTCGGCTTTTCGTAAATGTTATAGACACAGCCGCCGAGCTTTCCGTCAGCACCGCGCTCCTGATAACGCTCTATGTACCCGCATTCTTCAAGCTCCCTGACCATAGCTGCAATTGAACTCTGACACTCGCGGCATATAGCTGTCAGACCTCGCAGCGAGTAATCCCACTCCGGCGGCAGAGACAGCATAACGGACATAAGACCTTTGGCTTTCATCGAGAGCCTGTTGTCACGAAGATGATAGTTGCTCATTATCGTGTAACCCTGTACACGTTCTACGTTAAATCTCGCCATTGTAAATACCTCCAAAAATTATGTTAAATATTTGTTGATTTCGTATAGATAATATTTTTCAGAAACCGCTTGACAAATCTCTCGATTTGTGCTGTCTCTGTAAACCTGTGTTTCAGAAAAGAAAAAGCTCCCACACCGGGGCGAACCCCGATGCAGGAGCAAAGAAAGAAAGGAGAGCAATGAAACACAAAGAGGATTGTGTGTTTTGTCAAAAATATAGCGAAAGATTTGTTACATTTGATAATTGACAAGTGATTATCAGATTTTTTCATAAATTTTTCCGAAAACCCTTGACAAATGATCTGATTTGTGATATGGGAACAAAAAAAGCCTCCTGCATAAGAAGCTGTTACGCTTCTATGCAGGAGAAAACAGTTCTTTTTGTGAATATTATTTTAATATGTGGTAATAGATAGTCGTTTCGACAATTCATTAAACGTTGCAATTTCGTAGTGGCACCAGAGCAGAAAGCCCGCGCCACCTACGACAATATCCTGCGCATATCCGACGATCCCGACGTTACAAACATAATCCGCTATCTGCGCGAACGCGAGATTGTGCATTTCCAGCGCTTCGGCGAGCTTCTCGACAAACTGCAGAGCAAGATCCAGAAGTAAAGAAAATCAGCCTGTGCAGCGGCAGGATGCGGCAATTCAGCATTCTGTCACGGCGCAGACTGATTGTTTTTTCAGAAATTATCTGCGGTTACTCTGTAGCTTTCTTGACACCCTCCGAAACAAGATGGCAGC
The DNA here is from genome assembly GCA_017395555.1 of Ruminiclostridium sp. Lineage (GTDB taxonomy): Bacteria > Bacillota > Clostridia > Oscillospirales > Ruminococcaceae > Ruminiclostridium_E. Next base: position 4,438 of record JAFPUE010000121.1, read on the forward strand.
CTACCATAAGAAGTATCATGATGACAGCCGGAGGGATAAGCTTGTATGGGTGCAGCAGTGCATTTGAAAATCCGTCCGAAAGAAGAGTTCCGAGAGAACAGGTTCCCGCCGGCATTCCAAGCCCTACGAAGCTCAAAAATGCTTCAAGGAAAACGGCAGACGGAATGCTTATCATAATCTGTGTTGCAAGCTTGCCAACAATGTTCGGTACTATCTCGCGGACTATGATATGGAAATGCCCTGCCCCCATAGTTCTTGACGCCTGAACGTATTCAAGCTCCTTCACCCTGAACACTTCGGAACGTGCGATAAGGCTCATCTCAAACCAACCGGAGAGCATCAGCGCGACGATGATAGAGCCCATACCCGGCTGGAGCACAAGCATAAGGAGCGTCACGACAACAAGTGTCGGAATGCTTCCGATGACATCAACGATCCTCTGCATTATGATATCCGTGATACCGCCGAAATAGCCGGAGATTATTCCGTAGTTCATACCAATAAGGAGATTTATAGCTGTCGCGGCAAGCGCTATGATCAGCGAGATGCGAAGTCCCATGAAGCACCTTGCGAACATATCGCGTCCGAGATTGTCCGTTCCGAAAAGATAGTATATGTCAGTTATGCCGAGTTCTTCATATTTGTTCTGAACAGCTTCACCGCTCGTCTTCGGAACGGATTCAGAGCCATCCAATATTCCTATGGATGCAAACACCGGGACACGCGGCGACATATTCGCACGGGAAAGATCCTGATCATCGTATCCGTGTCCGGAAATATACGGACCGATAATGCTGAAAATAACAAGCAGTCCGATTATTACGACTCCAAGAACGCTCGATTTTCTTGAAAAGAATCGCTTCAGTGCTTCGTGCTTTACTCCGCCGATTGATTCCTTTGCAACGCCTACGGAAAGATCTGCGGGAGCGAATACAAAATCTTCATCCTGAGGTATATATGCAGTTTCGGTTTTCATACTCATTTACCTGCCTTTCCCGTTAATTCTTTCCGCCGAGACGAACCCGCGGATCAATGATGCAGTACAGAATATCAAGTATAAGCATCACGATTATATACAGTGCCGAATAAATAAAGCTGAGCGCAATCACAACACTGTAGTCGTTCGCGTTTATCGCATTCGTGAGAAGTCCGCCGACTCCGGGGACAGAGAACATCTGCTCAATTACGAGAGAGCCTGTCAGAAGCGACACGAGCAGGCTTGCCACAACGGTTATGACCGGCATGAGCGAATTTTTCAGTACATATTTCGTCATCACGGTCCGGCTCGAAAGTCCCTGACACTTTGCAAAAAGAACGTAGTCAGACTTAATTACTTCGCTCGCTTCCGCTTTTGCGAACCTCGCCACAACTGCCATTACACCGAGGCTCATAGCCATTACCGGCATCACTGATGAGATAACAGGCGACCGGAAATCATACAGCAGCGGGAGAAGATTTGCTTTATATCCTAAGAAGTTGGAGAAGAACATAGCAAAGATGTACGACGGGACCGCGATACCGAGCAGAGTGAAAATGCTGTAAATAGCACCCAGCACACGGTTCTTGAAAAACGCGGTGAAAAATCCGAGGATCAGTCCCAGAAACGTACCGACGATCATGCTCGCGAAACCTATCATCACCGTTACCGGAAATCTGTTTGAAATAAGATCGGTGATCGGTGTGTTCGGCGAAAGTGAATAGCTTACACCGAGATCGCCGCGGAACATGTTGCCTATGTATGTAAAGAACTGAACGATAATAGGCTGGTCAAGTCCGTATTTCGCCCTGAGCTGTTCGATCTGCTCGGGAGAAAGCTTTTCATCATTAAATGGCGAGCCCGGCATGAACTGAAGCAGGAGAAACAGGATGAGCAGTATCACAAGCAATGTTACAGCGGAGATAATAAGCCTTTTTCCGATATATTTAAGCATTATTTTACCTCCTTTGAAAGACCTGTCACAATAAAGTTTACTCCTGTGGGCGAAAGACAGAATCCTTCAACTCCATCATGTATCAGGTAATTCGTCCCCATAGTGCAAATCGGTATCGCGGCGGCATTTTCCATCAGAATATCCTCAGCCTTGTGCAGAAGCTTGTTGCGTTCATCGGCGTTTTTCGCCATTTCCGCGCTGTCACAGCGTAGTATCAGATCGTCATATTCGTCGTTGCTGTATCCGTACGGAACATAATCGGTGAAAAAGCTGTTGAGGAAAGATGTCGGATCGCAGTAATCCGCGACCCAGTTTATGAGTATCATATCATACTCACCCGCCATATAGAGACGCTGACGTTCTTTCATCGTAACGCTTCTGAACTCAAAATCAAGTCCGCGGAGCGCCTTCTTCATCTGTGCGGTCAGCGCTTCAACAAGCGCAGCATTTCCGGAATAATATACTATCTTCAGTTTCACGGAGGAAAGGCCCGTCTCGCTGAGTCCGAGTTCCCAGAGCCGTCCGGCTTCGTCCGGATCATACCGCGTGTATTCATCATACCGCGACCCGTCCGCCGAATAGTCAGTACCGTCGGTCTCCTTATAGAAATCCGGCGGAGTTATACACGTCATGGGCGAATAACCCGTCCTCAGAAGATTATTCACGATGTCATCACGGTCAATGCTCTTTGTAAGCGCAAGCCGCAGATTTCTGTTCTGAAGCGCTGCAGAGTTTTTATGATTAAAGTCAATGTACGACAGGTACGCCTGAGGATAGACGTGAAGCTCTGGGTCTCCTTCGGTAAGCTCGGCATACTCGCCGGAAACCGATGTGATATCAACGACTCCCGACTTATAGCACATGATAGCCTGTTGTGTATTCTGTACTATCTGGATCGTAATACCGTGCGTTTTTATCTCATCCGCCCTGTAGTAATACGGGTTTTCCGTGAAGTGGATCTGCATCGCGATAGGCTCATATCTGTCCATGATATACGGTCCGCAGTAAAGCAGATTCTCCGCTCTGTCCGCATAGTCGGTCCCGACTTCGTAATAAAAGTCCTCGTTACAGGGCGAGAAGTTCACCATAGTAATAAGTGACATGAAATAGGGGCAGGGATTTTCAAGCTCCACGACAAATGTTTTATCGTCGGGTGAGCTCACTCCGAGCTCATTTACCGGTTTCTGACGCATATTGACTTCTATTGCATTCTTTATTGTGCAGCTGTCTGTTATCAGATAGACGCTGTTGCTTGCAACATCGGGATCTGCAAGACGCCGGAATCCGAAAACAAAATCCTCGGCATTCAGAGGTCTTCCGTCGCTCCACCTGAGATTTTCCTTCAGATTAAAGGTGTATGTAAGTCCGTCGTCCGAAACATCACAGCTTTCGGCAAGCCCGGGAACAAGCTCGTGGTCTGTATTGTACACATACAGCGTTGATGTAAAGAACGAAATCACGGAACCGGCATTGGTATCGAACGCTAGCTGAGGATCCACTGTTATCGGTGAACTGGAAAGCGCAATGTTGATCTCGTTATCTGCCCCGTCCGACGCCGAACAGCCGCCGAAAACGCCTGTAATCATCACAAGTGACAGAAGAGCACTTATTATTTTTCTCATTCTTTTTTCAGCCATTTTTCCAACTCCTCATCGGTGCAGCGTACCCTGTGCGTTTCAGAAACATTATGCCATGAACCGATCGCATAATCTATGCCTGCCCCGGTATGATCATACACTTCCGTTTTCTCATCCGGAATCACCGGGTTCATACGCGGTATTGCGGCAAGAAGATTGCGCGTATACGGATGCACCGGCGACGTGAATATGTCATCCGATGTTCCGGTCTCAAGAAGATAACCGAGATGCAGAACGCCGATACGGTCGGACAGGAACCTTACCATATTAAGGTCGTGTGATATGAACAGAAACGATGTGCCTGTCTCCTCTTTTATACGGCGGAGCATGTTTACGATTTGTGCCTGAACGGAAGCATCCAGCGCGGCAATACACTCATCGGCAATGATAAGCTTCGGTTTTGCCGCGAGAGCCCTCGCTATACCTATTCTCTGACGCTGACCGCCGGAAAAATCCTTAGGATAACGATTCCTGTACTCAACAGGGATCCCGACCTTTTCAAGCATCTCCGCAACTATATGATCCTGCTCCTCACGGCTGTTTCCGATATGCTGTATCACCAGGGTCTCGCGGATTATCTCACCTGCCTGCTTCTTGGGATTGAGCGAAGACATCGGATCCTGGAAGATCATCTGTATATCTCTGGTTTTTTCGTTGTATTCTCTGCGGCTTTTTATTCCGGTAAGCTCTTTTCCCTCAAAGGTGATACTGCCGCTTGTTGCCTTGTTGAGTCCTATGATGCACTTTCCTATCGTCGATTTTCCGCTTCCCGATTCACCAACGAGTCCGAAAGTCTCACCCTCGTTTATACAGAAGCTGATATGCTCGGAAGCCTTTATTCTCTTTCCCTTTGCATCAAAATACATACAAAGATCATCGACCGAGAGAAGTACGGGGTTTTCTGTTTTACTCGCTGTCGATGACATAATCTCTGCCCTCCTTCTTCATTCTCTCGATACGTTCCTTGAGTGCTGCCGGCATCTCTACCGCAGGCGCTCTTTCGTCAAGAAGCCATGTTGCGGCGTAATGAGTATCCGATACGCGGAATATCGGCGGCTCTGCCTTGAAATCCACGGCGAGAGCATAGGGATTTCTCGGCGCAAATGCATCACCGACGATCTCTTTTGCGAGATTTGGTGGAGTTCCGGGTATAGAATAAAGGTCCCCCTTTTCATCCGAAACTTCTGGCACAGCGGAAAGAAGTCCCCATGTGTACGGGTGCCTTGGATTGTAGAATATATCGAACACGGTACCGTATTCCACGATCTTTCCGGCATACATTACACCGACATAATCCGCGATCTTCGCAACAACTCCGAGATTGTGCGTGATAAATATTACCGATATGCCTCTTGCTCTTCGGATAGTTTCAAGAAGATCAAGTATGCGTTTCTGTATTGTAACATCGAGCGCGGTAGTCGGCTCGTCACATATAATTATTTCCGGATCACAGGACAAAGCTATGGCTATTACTATTCTCTGTCTCATACCGCCGGAAAGCTGATGCGGATACTGACCCATCGTTCTTGCGGGGTCCGTTATTCCAACTTCACGAAGGAGCTCAAGAGAAACAGCATAGGCTTCCTTCCTGCAGACATGTTTATGGTCGCGGATCGACGTTATGAGCTGAGCACCGATGCTCATAGTCGGATTTAGCGATGTCATGGGATCCTGAAATACCATAGCGATCCTGGACCCGTTGATGTTTTTCTGTCTCCACGATCTCTTTTTTGTCAGAAGATCGATGTCTCCGTCTTTTCCGTGATAGATGACTTTGCCGGAATTTATCACCGCGTTTTCGGGGAGAATGCCCATAATCGTCTTTGCGCTTATGCTCTTTCCGCAGCCGGATTCACCCACAAGAGCAAGCACCTCGTTTTCTCTGAGAGAAAAATCAACGCCGCGTATCGCATGGATATTTCCGGTAGGCATTCTGAAAGTGATATCAAGGTTTTTCACATCAATAACACTTCTGCTTTTATCGCTCATACATTTCCTCCTTTATACACATCATGATCTGATCAATATAAGACAATTAAATTATATAACAAGACCGCAGTTTTGTCAACCCAAAAGAGACAGAAACCATAAACAGCTCCGGTTCGATGCCGAGTTCTTCAAAATCGCAGTAATTCTCCGCGATAACATCTCTCACAAGGGAGCGGATTCGTTCATTTACTTTTCCTCCTTTTGCGTCTGCTATATATAAAACAACAACCCCTGCGATCTATAATCACGGGGCTGTGTCATTTACTTCTTATCAACGTCTGTAAGCGTTTACGTTTTCGCCCTCTGTTTTGACAGACAGAACCGGCAGCACCCGCATAAAAGCGGATACTGACGGCATTTCTTATTCTGTTACATTATCATGATCTTATTGTCGGGCAGATACTTTATCAGCAGCTCCTCCAGCTTATCGGGATCGAGCGGCTTGGTGAGATAATCGTCGAAGCCCTCATTTATATACTGCTCACGAGCGCCGAATACAGCATTCGCGGTGAGGCAGATCGCGGGAGTACCGACATTCGGGGAATCCTCGTCGGCGCGTATCGCGCGGAGCGTTTCAACGCCGCTCATTCCCGGCATAGACTGGTCAAGTATGATAACGTCATACTTTTTCTCCTTTGCGAGCTTGACCGCCTGTTCGCCGCTGAGAGCGGAATCCGTATGTATCTCTGTTCTGTCGAGCAGCTTCTGCGTCAGCATAAGATTTACCGGCACATCGTCCACTATAAGCGCGTTCGCACCGGGAGCCCTGAATTTCTCGCGGTATGTGCTGCGCTTTTCAAGCGTCCTTCTGTACGTTCTGTCATAATCACCGAGCGGCTCGCGGCTTACCGCCTCCTGCTTTATGCGGAAGAACAATACCGCGCCCTCACCGTACATACTCTCCGCATTGATGGTGCTGCCCATGACTTTCAGAAGACCCTCGGCGATGATCAGAACGAGACTGTCCGTATTTTCCTCGCCGTCGCCGCCGGACAGCAGTTCACCGAGCTTCACGGGCTTCATTCCGGTATCCTTCACTGCAATATCCAGAACTATCAGATCGCCGCTGCTGCCTGGGATCTCATCATAATTCACGCAGAAGGTTATATCTCCCTTGTTTGTGGTATTTACCGCGTAGGTCAGCAGGTTCATTACCGCCTGCTTTATATGCACCTCGTCGCCGCGAAGCAGTCTGGGCATACTCGAATCCGTCTCGATCGAGAGCTTAAGTCCCTTTCTGTCGGCTTCCGGCTGTATCATATTGACAAGATCGCTTATCAGGCAGGAAATGTCGTATTCGACGGCGGTTATCTGCGCCCTGCCCTCTTCTATGCTTGTAATGTCGAGAATATCGTTCACAAGTCCGAGCAGCATAGCGCCCGATGTGCGGATATTCTCCGAGTATTCCCGTATGCTCTTGTCCCCGCATTCGCGCAGGATAAGCTCATTCATTCCGAGAATGGAGTTTATGGGTATGCGGATATTATGCGAAACCTTCGACATGAACGACGACTTCGCCTCGTTTGCGGCAATAGCCCGCTCCGACATATTTATCAGCTTGTCTCTTCTGCGCTTCTCCGCGTCTATGCCCTCAACCAGCCAGAGGACGTGCTCGACGGTGCCGTCGGGAGCACGCTCGGAAACAACAAATCTCGCACGGCTCCAGACACCTTTTATGCTCAGAAATTCCTCGGTTATCGTATTTGTCTTTTTAAGGCGCTCATTAAGGGTGGACAGATCCACGAATTCATGTATCGTCCTGCGCGAGCTGTCGTCCGCCATCTGATCCATGACCGCATACATCACGGACTGGGCGTGTTCTCTGCGGCCGCCGATAAGATCGGTAACTTTCTGCACCCTCGTCTTTATCTCATTGAACGTGTCATTTTGCAGATCAATGTCATGCATGGAGAAGTATATATTCGCGACGGAGGATATCTGCGTATTCATCAGCCTTACGGCTTCCTGCGCCTGATCGCGCTCGCGTCTTTCCCTGTCTATATCCTCGACAAGATATATAGCTCTCGCGACTTTTCCGCTCGGTACTCTCTCGGAGACGATAAAGCGCGCTCTGCGCCATTTCTTATCCACGCTGAGAAATTCCGAGGTTATGGTGCTGCAGTCCTTGAGACGGTGATTGAGTGTTGTGAAATCCACAAAATCAAGTATCTCGTCCCTTGATGACGGATCGGAGCAGGTCTCCATTATCTTTCGTATCAGCTCCTGACAGTTATGCCGCGACTTGCCGACTATCTTATCGGCTTCCTTGTTCGTGCTTCTCACGACGCTGAACGTATCGGTTATGAAGTTGATCTCATGCAGGGATATGTAGATATCCGCCGTTGAGGAAAGCTGTCCGTTCAGCTGTTCCGCCATAAGCTGACGCTTGCCGGAATTTATCATTATCGCCGCGATTATAACGATTATCACGAATGCGGCAGCCACGGTCAGAATGAACAGTATATTCAGCTGCCCGAAAACCTCCGTCGTATCCATAACGGAGATAACATCCCAGTCGTTCTGTATTTCCGCGGCGTAGATTATGTAATGCCTGTTACCGAAATTCAGCTCAAAGCAGTCGTCGTTTGTGCTGCGGAGCTTTTCGAATACCGCGGCTCCGAATGTGCCGGTCTCACTGCCGTAATCCTTGCCTGCCTCGCCTATATCGGAATGTGCTATGACAACTCCTCTCTCGTTGAGTATCATCTCCGTGTCGGCGTTCTCAAAGAGCGTCGCGTTCTCGGTTATTAACTGAACTCTGTCGAGCGACAGGTCAACGGAGATCACGCTTTCGCCGTCCCGCAGGGTCTTGCCGAGTGCGAGCATCATATTGCCGGTCTGCAGATCAAGGTACGGGTCAAGTACGGTCAGCTCGCCCGGATCTTCGAGCGGTCTTGTGTACCACGGACGGCTTTTTGCATCATAGCCCTCCGGTGGCTCCCAATTCGTGCCGCTGTAAAACCTGCCCTTGATGCAGCCGTAGATACCCGACGAGTTTTCGTTCACTGCGCTTATCAGGGCTGTTGACTGTGCGACGAGATAATCCTGTATCTCGCTCTCCGAGCGGTTTTCTGCCAACATCTGATCGAGCGCGTAGCCCGTGAGCTTTATTGAGTCGATATTCGCGTAAAGGTAATCCTCCAACAGATCTGCCGCCTGTATAGCCGACAATTCGCCGTCCTTTTTTATGCTCGCCCTCTTCTCTTCGTACAGCTTATTATAGAAAGCGAAGATGATACCCACGAAGAATGCCGCCACCAGCACCGTACCTATTATATATTTGATTACAAGAGCTTTTTCCTTACCCGTTCTTCCGTTCATTGTTATTTCTCCCCCCGAAGACTCTCATCTTCTGCGGCGGTCGCCGTGTTTCAGATAGTATGCCGCCTTATCCTCATACATACGCTTGTCGGCTCGGTGGAACACTTCTTTGTATTCCTTGTCCTCACCCTGCCTGTATATCGCGAAGCCCATGGAAATACTGAGCGGTTTCTTATACGGCTTTTCGTTTATATTGTCCGACGCGATGCGGTATTCGAGACGGGAAATACCGTTCTGCACCTCCGGCTCCGATATCGTGTTCAGTATCACGATGAATTCGTCTCCTCCGATACGGAATATCTCGCTCTTGTCATAAACGGAGGAAAGTGCGTTCGTTGCGTCGATTATCGCCATATCGCCGAATTCGTGTCCGAGTTTGTCGTTTATGCTTTTCAGACCGTTCATATCGAGCACGATCACGGAAAATGCCGCCGTATCCGACTGTATCATCTCGTTTATTCGCTTCTCGGTGTTCAGATATGAAGCCTTGTTCCTTACGCCGGTCAGACCGTCGATGTACGCCTGCTCCTTTACGCTTGCGATCTGGAAATAAAGCTCGTCCTGGAGCGAAAGTATCTTCATTCGGATAGAATCCACAGTGTCGTCGCCATCGTGTTCCACAGCTCTGCGATTCGTGTTCTCCTCGGAGGCATTCACGCCCGACATATTCCGTACTTCCTGCATCAGCTTGTCGAAGTTGTCGGCAAACTCGTTGAGCTGCCCGTTGACCATACGGATACGCTGACGGTTCTTGCTGGTGAGCATCATTACTATCGCAAGCGCCAAAAGCAGCGACGATACCGCCGATATCACCGTCGTCCATATCATCGGGGCCAACTTACTGTCGTACCAATCCTTGGCGAAATCAACCGCGACGATACCCGCGACTCTGCCGTCGGAGCCGAATACCGGGCTGTATGCGGTATAGACCTCGCCCCACTTGTCGAAATGGGAATTCACATCAACCGCCGGCATACCTCTGCTTGCGGTGTAGAGAGCCTCGGTATATGCGGCGGGACTTCCGAAGTGCTCCGGATCGTTGAATATCGGGTCAAGTCCGTAGGTGAACTGCTTGTTTCCCGCGTCCTTTATGCAGTATATGTAGTCAAGCTCGATGTTCTGCCGGAACTCTCTCAATATCATTATTATCTCCTCATATCCCGGCTCGCCCCTGTCATCGGGAGTAACATCGCGCAGAACGTCGCCGTCCAGCATAGCCGCGGCGGTGTTCGTTATATCGAGCATTCTCGCGTTTATCTGCGATCTCATTGCCGACGAGGACTGGTACGTCAGCAAGCCGCCGAGAATTGCAATCACAATAAAAAGTATCGCCACAAGCAAAGCCATATATCTCGAAGTCATATCTACTTTGCGTTTCATACTTTCCGACACTCCTTTACATGAATATACATTATGTATTATACCACACAAAACATACTATTTCAACACCGGGGCGGTGCTTTTCTACAAATTTGTATAAATAAACAGGCATCAATTGTTAATATTCAACAGTATATTTTTTTACTGTTTGCTTTGTATTTATTTGCTTTTCACGGCGGGTTCAGGGTATTGTTGTCTGAAATTTTACACTATTGACATTTCCTTCCGGGAGCACTATAATAATACACAGAATATCGGCGTGAACCGCGAATGAGAGGTAAGATAATGGGTCTTCCGAAAGCAATGATCGAAACGAAAAGCGCAGAAAAAATGTCCGGCGAAAAGCTGCGGGAATTACAGCAAAAACGGCTGAAAAAGCTCGTCGCTTATGCGAGAAAAAACAGCCCCTACTACCGGGAGCTTTATAATAATATCGGTGAAGATTTCGCACTTTCCGAGCTTCCTCCGACAAGCAAGCCGGAGATAATGGCGAACTTCGACAGCGTGCTGACCGACAGCGCCGTGACCATGCGCAGGATCGACGAATTTACAGAAAACATCGACAATGTCGGGCGTATGATAGACGGGAAATACCTGATATTCAAGACCTCCGGCTCAACGGGCAACCCGGCAGTCGTGCTGTACGACAAGCAGAACATCGACGTATCCTCGGCAGTCGCCGCTTTCCGAACATTCGCCCGCAAAGAAGACCTCGACCGATTTCTGAAGCACGGCAAAAAGACCGCCGGAGTTTTTGCGAATTACGGGTTTTATCTTGCGTGCGGGATGTCACGATATTTACAGCTGAAAATGCCGCGCAAACAGACCAAGATCACCGTGGACGTGAATGCGCCCGAAGCGCAGATAGTAAAGGAGCTGAACGATTTTCAGCCCGCAATGCTCAGCGGCTATCCTTCAAATCTCGCGCTGCTTGCGGATATAGACAAGCTTGACATTCACCCCGATGTTGTCATCACGGGCGGCGAGCTGCTAACGGACGATATACGCGAAAAGCTGACGCGGAAATTCGGCTGCTATGTGCAGACGCATTATTCCTGCACAGAAGCGGGCGAGATCGCGTGCGAATGCTCCGAGCATCACCTGCATATCAACGAGGATTGGGTCATAGTCGAGCCGGTGGATAAGAACAACGCTCCCGTCGCCTGCGGAGAGCGCTCCGACAAGGTGCTCATCACGAACCTGTCGAATTACATACAGCCGTTCATTCGCTACGAGCTTACAGACCGTATAATCCTGCACGACGGGAAATGTGCGTGCGGAAGGCAGACGCGTCGGCTCGAGATCGAGGGCAGAACGGACGATATCCTCACATTCTCTAACGGTGTCAGCATCGCGCCGATGTCGCTGTACAAGATACTTGAAGAAGTCAAGGCGATACGCAGATTTCAGCTTGTGCAGCACTCGGAGAACAGTCTGGAGCTGCGCATTTTCTCCGACGACAGAGAAAACGCGTTTGAACAGGCAAAGCGTGATCTGCTCACGTTCTTTGAGAGCAAGGGACTTCACGGCATCACTGTCTCCCTTTCCGAAAAATCTCCCGAAGCCAACAAAGTCAGCGGCAAATTCAAACACATAATGAAAGCAACTGACAATTTATAATTGCGGATATAGCTGAACAGTGACGAGACTATGAATAATGCAAACAGACCGATAGAACAAACTATCGGTCTGTTAATTCTATCAGGACACTCGTCACGATTCAGATAACGCGCCAACGGCGCTCACCTAAATTATGAATTACCAAAGGTTCTGGTTTCGGAGGTTTTGACAAAGCCGAGCTTTTCGGCTGTACGGCGGGAGCCGGTGTTACCGCTGTGACACGCCCACACCGGCGTTTTTCCGAGCGACAGCGCGTACCCGATAAGCGCAGAAGCCGCTGCGGAAGCAAGACCGTACCCGCGGTATCTTTCAGCGGTCTCAACTCCGATATCGAGCTCATTGCCGCTCACGGCAGCAGAAATTGCCCACGATACCGGCTCGTTTTCATGGATAACGCAATACCCCTTCCCCTTTTCGAGAAATTCCTCGTTATCCCACGAAAAAGCGGGAATTATCCTGCCGTTCAGACCGCCGATGTTCCCGGCATTTATCTCCGATATCGAAAAGCCTTCCGGCAGCTCTGTACGCGGGGATTCACGCTTGTCGAAGGTGTAAAAGTATCTTGTTCCGACGGCTATATCGGGCTTTTCTTTGAAAAAAAGTGCCGTTTCTTCGTCGTCGGCAAAAAGCACCAGCCGCCTGCCGCCGTTCTTTATAAGATCGTAAACGAAAGCGAGCCGGTCCGCGCGGCGCTCTCCGACAAGCACCGCAAACCCGCATTTGTGCCATATAAGCGCGGTGCCGCCGTCCTCGTAGATATCGCCGCTTTGTATGCCTCCGATAACCGAAAGCGGATAGACCGCCCCGGGAACATTCCCGCCGATCATTTCCGCGAATCTGTTAAATTCTTCTCTCGCTGCCTTTTTCATTTTGTCAGGCTCCCATACTTCTCCGGGTGTCTGTATTTATCGCCCATTACGTCTCTTTCGCGGTGCTCCCGCAGCAAAGCGAGATCGAGCTCCGCATAATAAATACCCTCGTCCTCGGGTGCCTCAAACACGCACATATCACGCACTCCCGGCTCGTCCGGCAGCCACGGCACGCCGTTGAAAAGCGTTGAATGGCCGTTGCAGTCCGGCTGTCCCTTCGGGTAATTGCAAGTCGCCACAGCAAGCATATTCTCATACGCTCTCGTGCGCAGCGCACAAAGCCGGTTTATCTCAATAGGGCAGGCGTTCGGTGCAAGTATAAGCTCCGCACCCTTTAACATCAGTATCCTCGCGCTTTCGGGGAACTCCCGGTCAAAGCATATCATCGCCCCGACTGTCACATTTCCTTTCTCGGTATCGAGCACCGCGGTATAAAAATCGTCTCCCGGTGACAGCACCTTTTCCTGATCGAACGCGCAGGTATGCACCTTTGAATAGTGCAGCACTTCCCTGCCCCTGCGGTCAAACAGTATAAATGAGTTCAGCGGCTTCGGCTCATGCTTTTCGAGAAATGTTATACCTATAGCGAGTCCAAGTTTTTCCGCAAGCTCACGAAATCCGGCAACAAACCTGCCGTTCTTTTCTACCGCGAGCGTGTTCAGCTCGCTTTCGTCCTGCGGGATATGATACCCACAGCTCCACATCTCCGGAAACAGCGCGATATCCGCACCCGCCGCCTTCGCCTTTTCGCAGGCGGCTTTTCCCTTTTCGTACTGCCTGTCGGGGCTGCCTTCCGGAAGAAGCTGCAAAAACGCGATCTTCAGCTTCATTTTTTTACACCTCCCGTTTGCGGCGCTATGCCGCTCATCGGATATCATTATATATCAAGATCATCCGTGTGTCAACTGTGATACAGACCGAAAAATCAAATAGAATTGTCATTTATTTTAATTTTGTTCGTGATAATTTCAAAAAAATGTTGCAATTTTTACAAATTTATGGTATAATAAGACGATATAGTGTCGGTAAAGATCTTTTGCAGGGTGACGTATGTACAAGATAAGCATGAAAAAAATCAGTATTCTGGTAAGTATCGCCTTTTTCGCGATACTTTTTGTCGTTATTGTCATTCTGCTCAATTTCAGCAATATTGTTAAAGTCAGGAACGCCGACGACAAGCCCTACCGCGTAGCACTGCTGCTGGATGGCATCCGCAGTGACAGAAGCTGGGGACAGTCGCATTACGACGCGCTCGCGCGTGTCACCGGCGATCTCGGTATAGAGCTCCTCTGCCGCGAAAACGTTTCGTCGGACGAGACCTTCGACAAGGTGGTCACCGCGCTTATAGAGGACGAGGGATGCAGCGTCATTGTCGCAGCTTCGTTCTTCTATGGCGAGCGACTTCCGGAGCTGACCGCGAAATACCCGAAAGTGTATTTTCTGCACGCCTCCGGTCTTGACAGCGGGGACAATCTCTGCTCCTTCTACGGCAGAATGTATCAGTACCGCTATCTGTGCGGCATAATCACCGGGACGCAGACAAAGACCGGAAAGATAGGCTATGTGGCTTCATACCCCACTTCGGAGGTGAACCGCGGTCTGAACGCGTTTGCGCTCGGAGTGCGCTCGGTCAGCCCTGACGCGCAGGTATTCACCGCATTCAGCGGCTCGTGGAAGGACAGCGAACGTGACCGTGCAACTGCCGAGAAGCTGATAAACGAGTACGGCGTGGATGTGCTGTCGCAGCACACCGATACTCTCGCCCCGCTCGAAACCGCGAAGGAACACGGGATACTCGCGGCGGGCTGCCACTTCGACAACTCCGATATTATCGGGGAAAGCTACCTGACCGGCTGCGTATGGCAGTGGGACGTATTTTACAGGGAGCAGATACTCGCATGTATGCAGTCCCGTTTCCATGGCGGACACCGTTGGCTGGACAGCGAGAGCGGAATAATGAGCATTGTCGATCCGACAAAGACGGACCCGACGAGAACGGGCTACGAAGAGCAGCTGAAAGCCGCACAGGACAAGCTCGCCTCCCGCTCATTCGATGTTTTCTACGGACCTGTGAATGACAATAACGGAGAACTGCGCATAGCCGTGGGCGAATCCATGTCCGACGAGAGTATGCTGAATAAATTTGACTGGTACGCCGAGGGGGTGGTGATAGTTGAATAAGCTGAAAACAATGATATCCAACTCCCGCTCTGCGATAAACATATCATTTATAATCGTGCTGATATTCGTGGGCGTTCTGCTGAATGTTCGTCTGCGCACACTTATGTATGACTTTTCGGAGGATCAGGTTGCGCAGCAGGCTTCGATAATCGCGGAGAAAAGCTCGGATTCGTTCGGTTCGGTAATGGATTCGCTCAAATCCCGCTCAAACGCGCTCAAAGATCAGGAAGACGAAATAGTTCAGAAAATAATGGCGATATTCTCCCGTTCGGAGGGACCGGTCACTCTCGGTCTCGCTGCGGCGGACGGTTCGGCGGCATTCGGCGAGCCCGTGAATATCGCGGATTTCCCCGCGGTGCAGGAAGCGTTCCGCGGCAATCCGTCATCCTGCTACAACGCGGACAGAGGGCTTATGTTCTGCTATCCCGTGTTCCACGGAGAGAATATCAAATATGTGCTTTACGAGATATATCCGCCGCAGATGCTGCGCGGACGCTTCGGCGTGCATTGCTACGACGGACAGGGACGCGCTGCGGTAATGTCGCTGAAAAACGAGATCCTTGTGCCGTTCGCGGACGGCGAGATGTCAGAGACCGCGCAGTTCATAAGCAGCGATAATATACCCGTATTCGAGGAGCTGCGAGACGATCTCGAATACAGCGATGCCGTTTCAAAGCAGATAAATCTGAACGGAAGCGACTATTTCGTGTTCGCTTCAAAGCTCGAAAAGACGGATTACTTCCTGCTGGGATTTGTACCTGCTTCGATAGCGGCAGCCGGCGCGAACGATATAACCAGCCTTGTGACCAACGTGTTCATGCTGCTGACGGTGCTGTTCATCGCGGGCGCGATATTCCTGATGATGAACACGATCAAGCTTCACGAGAACGAGGAGCTCGTAAAGGAGAAGCAGATCGCCGAGGAAGCGTCACGCGCAAAGAGCGAATTTCTCGCGGAAATGTCGCACGAGATAAGAACGCCTATCAACGCCATACTCGGTATGGACGAGCTGATACTGCGCGAATACACCGATCCGGAGCTGCGCAAGTACGCGCTCAATATCCGCAACGCCGGAAACACGCTTATGTCAACGATAAACGACATACTCGATTTCTCAAAGATCGAGTCCGGCAAAATGCAGCTCGTTCCCGTTGAATACGACGTTTCGCTGATGATATATGACCTTGTGAGTATGATAAAACCGAGGGCGGAACAGAAGGGACTTAATTTCATTGTCAGCGCGGACGAGAAAATACCGCGGACGCTGTACGGCGACAATATCCGCCTTAAACAGTGCGCACTGAACATCCTCACGAACGCGGTAAAATACACCGAGAGCGGAAGCGTCACCATGACCGTCAGCTTCCGTCAGACCGACGACAGACACATTATGATCCGGCTTTCCGTCAAGGATACCGGTATCGGTATAAGACCCGAGGATCTGGAGCGGCTGTTCTCGCCGTTCGAGAGAATGGAGCTCACACGAAACCGCTCCGTTGAAGGCACCGGACTCGGTATGAGCATCGTCAAGAACCTGCTCGCCATGATGGACTCGAAGATAGAGGTGCAGAGCGATTACGGCAAGGGCTCTGTGTTCTCGTTCGAGGTAGAGCAGGAGGTACGCAGCTGGCGCGGCATGGGAAGCTATGAATCCGGCGTAGAGGAAGCGGCGAACGAGGAGACCGGCAGCCGTGAGCACCTTACCGCACCCGGCGCAAGAATACTGATAGTTGACGATATCGAAATGAACCTTACGGTAGCATCTGGACTTCTCAAGCAGACCGAGATAACGGTTGACACCGCACTCGGCGCAAAGGAGGGTCTTGAGCTCACCGAAACAAGAGAGTACGATATCATATTCATAGACGACAGAATGCCCGGAATGAGCGGCGTGGATATGCTCAGGGAGCTGCGCAAGAGGGAAAATAACCCGAACTGCGGCAAGACGTGCATAGTGCTTACCGCGAACGCGATATCCGGCGCGAGGGACAACTACATAAAGCAGGGCTTCGAGGACTATCTTTCCAAGCCGATAGACGCGGCGGAACTCGAAAATATGCTGATACGGTATCTGCCCGCGGATAAGGCGGTCATTACGCACGAGAGTACGGAAACGCCCGAAAAGAAGACCTCCGCCGAAATGACGGACGAAATGGACAGATTCAAGGATTATATCGGAAACGACGATAAGCTGTATGATGCCATGCATCTGCTTTTGAACAGAACGGCGGGCAGAAAATAACGACACGGGAGCAGAGGTGAAGCCGATTGAATTATAATGTTATATTTGAAGAGGCGGCGTTCCCGTTTATACTGATACTTTTCGTATTTCTACAGGTACGATACAGGGAACGCACGAAGCAGGACAAGTACTTCCTCAACATGGTGCTGTTCATGCTCATCACAGATATACTCGATGTTTTTGTCGTACGCATGACGAACAGTCATATCGGCTCGAACGGTCTGGTCATAATGCTGAACACGATTGACCATATCACCTCGGTATGCTCGGCGTTCTCATTCGTGCAGTACGTTTACGCTTATGTGGATCTCAACGGTGACAGCAAAGCGAGAAAAATATGCAACGTCATAAATCAGAGCATACTTGTGCTGAGCCTTATCGCGTACCTGCAGAACCTTATAACGGGCAACATACTGTGGGTGGACGCGGACTGGGTATATACCGAGGGTCCGCTGTTCGAGATATTTTCATACCTTGTGCCGGGATACTACCTTATGTACTCGACAGCGGTAATAGTCGTTTACAACAAGGCCTTCCGCAGAACGCAGCTTATCGCGGTGCTGGCTTCGACGCTGGTAATACTCGGCTCGACGGTGCTCCAGCTCACGATCTTCAGCGGCTATCTTATGGCATACTTTGCGTCGGCGCTGGCTGCTTTCATTGTGTTCCTGTCGCACGAGACCCCGGACTACTACGCCCTCGAAAAGACTATGGCGGAGCTGAAGGTCTCGCGTGAAGAGGAGGAGCAGGCAAAGCTGAAAGCGATAGCGGCGGACGAGGCGAAAACGCAGTTCCTGTCGCAGATGTCGCATGAGATAAGGACCCCGATAAACGCGATAATGGGTTACAACGACATAATCGCGGAGGACACCGATGAGTCGCAGACCCGCGAATACTCCCGCAAGGCAAAGCTGGCGGCGCAGAGACTTCTCGACTTCTTCGAGGGTATGTTCAACTACATAAATGCCGAAAACAGCGAGGAAACGCTGCGCAGCATAGCAAAGGGCGACACGGAGACCGAGGATTTCAAGGAAACGGAGGAGGATTCCCCCAAGCCGATACTCGGTGCCGAGGACCTTCGCATACTCATAGTTGACGACACGGAAATGAATGTCGATCTGCTTGCGAGAATGTTACAGGGAATGGGATTTTCGGTGGCAACGGCGGGAGACGGCGCACAGGCCGTCGAGATCGTCCGTAAGGAGCATTTCGATCTTATCTTCATGGATCACATGATGCCGGTAATGGACGGCATAGAGGCTATGGAGAAGATACGCGGCGAGCATATCTGCGACGATACGCCCGTTGTTATGCTTACGGCGAATACCGTAAGCGGTATCAGCGAGAAATATTTCAAGACCGGCTTCGCGGATTACCTGACCAAGCCGTTCACATTCAAGACTATCAAAAAGACCGTTATCAAGTTTCTGCCCGTTGACGAGGAGCAGATCAACCGCTCCGAATGGGAGGACGAATGGAAGGAGATCCACAAAGAGCTACCGTTCCTGCGCATCACCGAGGCAAGAGAGTATTTTCGCGCGGACGCGGATATGTATCTCGCGTCACTGAAAGACTACGCTATGACGGGAATGATACAGACCCTCGAAGAATACGTCGAGCAGGGCGACTACTACAACTACCGCGCATGCCTGTGCGCCGTCAAGGACTCGTCAAAGCTGATCGGCGCGGACAATATCGCAGAGCAGGCGGAGCTGCTCGAACAGCTGTACCGCAGGGGCAAGATAGATGACCTGAAAGTCAGACACATTATCTTCACCGATAAGATCAGAAGGCTGCTGAAACAGCTCGCTTCCGCGCTCTATCTGACCGAGTCGGAGGCCAAAACGCTTGAGGACGAGATACAGACGGATTCCCGCCCGCTGATACTTGTTATCGACGACGATCCCGCGCTGTGCAAGCATATAACCCGAATCCTTTCGGAGACCTACCGAGTAGAGTGTGTCGATACCGGCGAGAGCGGCATAATCCGCGCGCAGGAGGAATACCCCGCACTCATACTTCTCGATGTGAACCTGCTGAGCATGAACGGCTACGATGTTATAAGAGCGCTCACCTCGATAGAGGAGACGGCGGATATACCGGTAGTGTTCATGACCGGAGACGACAGCGGCGAGGCAGAGATGCAGGGTTTCAGAAGCGGCGGCGCGGATTTCATACACAAGCCGTTCGTACCCGAGGCGCTCAAACGCAGAGTCAGCCGCATAATCGAGCTCTCCGCGCTGCAGAAGCACCTGCGGCATGAGGTAAAGCGCAGGACGGAGAAGATCGGCAACCTGTCGCACGAAGTAATGCTCGCGCTGTCAAAGGCCGTTGATGCGAAGGACAAGTACACGAATGACCACTCGCAGCGTGTTGCGAAATACGCCGCTATGATAGCGAAGCAGCTCGGCAAATCCAAGACCGAGCAGAACGATCTTTACATCGAGGGTCTGCTGCACGATGTGGGCAAGATCGGTGTACACGAGGAGATCATCAACAAGCCCGGCCCGCTTTCGGACGAGGAATTTGCCGAGGTAATGACACACGCAGTAACGGGCTACGATATACTGAACGTGATAACGGAAATGCCCGAGGCGGCAAAAGCCGCGCGCTGGCACCACGAGCGGTATGACGGAAAGGGTTATCCTGACGGACTTGCCGGAAAGGATATCCCCGAAAACGCTCGTATCATGTGCGTTGCGGATTCCTACGACGCTATGACGTCACGCCGTTCTTATCAGGCGCTGAGATCGCAGGCGGAGGTACGCGCGGAGATACTGCGCTGCAAGGGTACGCAGTTCGATCCCGTTATTGCGGACGCTATGGTGCGTATAATCGACGAGGACAGGAATTATGAGCTTCACGGATAAAAGAGAGAGGTAATATGAGCGTAGATATCCTTATTACGGACGACAGCACAGTCGAGCGTAATTTCATTTCCGGGCTTCTGAAAAAGCTCGGCGCGCAGCCTCATCTTGCTGACTGCTGCAAGGAGGGAGTGCGGCTCGCGTGCGAACAGCCGTTCGATCTGATACTGATAGATTACTTCATGCCGGGCTCGGACGGAGTACACACACTCCGCGAGATACGGCAGAAGGCAGCAGAGCTGAACGGGAACACTCCCGCTTTGGCGCTCGGCGTTTCGGACTATGAATCGGACAGCGAGTTTTACGCGTCCCACGGGTTTGTTAATTACATAGAAAAGCCGGTGGATTTCGATATTCTGCACGCCGCTCTGCTGCTCTATCTCCCCGAGGAAAAGCGCGGTGAGATATGCGGCTCGGCGGAAGCGGCAACGGACGGCGGGCAGGATTCAATGCTTCCCGGCTGGCTCGGCGATATCCCGGAGCTTTCGGCAGAGGACGGCGTAAAGAACTGCGGCTCGGAAGAAGGCTACATGAGCGCGCTGGAGATATTCTACAAGTCCATAGACCGTATGTCCGACGAGATAGAGGGATATTACAACAACGGTGACCTGAAGAACTACACCATAAAGGTACACGCGCTGAAAAGCTCGGCGAGGATAATCGGTCTCGCGGAGCTGTCGGAGCTTGCAAAGGGGCTGGAAGCCGCGGGTGACGGTGGCGACGTTGAAAGAATAGAAAACGAAACGGGCGGACTGCTGGAGCTTTACCGTTCGTATAAGCGGAAGCTCTCGCCGCTTGACGGTGGAGCGGATACCGGGCAGGAGGACGACTCGGACAAGCCGCCCGCGGACAGAGATCTGCTTGACGATATGTTCTCGTCGCTCGACGAATTTGCCGCGCAGATGGACTACGACTCGGTGGAAATGGTGATCGAGTCGGCAAAGGATTACTCACTGGAGCCGCGTGAAAAGGCGCTGCTCGATGAGATAGATGCCGCTTTTTTAAGCCTCGACTGGAGCGCGATACGAACAGCCGCGCAGAAATATTTCTCGTAAGGAAGGAACGGAAAAATGCTGAAAAACATAATGATAATCAGTGCATCGGAGAGCTTTGCGATAAAAGCTATGGAGCAGAAGCTGCTGTCCGTGGACATAAGCGCTTATCAGGTAGCGGCAAGGATCGCCGAGATCGGAAGCAATATCGAGCGGGCGGGTCTTATCGTGCTGTATCTTGACGAAAGAATGGCGGCAATGACCGCGTCGCTGCAGAATATGCTGTCATATCTCAACGACAAGATGTACGAGTCGAACAAAATGCTCGTTATCATAGCCAAGCGCAAGGACTACGAGACCGCAATGCGCTATATTTCCGAGGATTTCGTGCTGCAGTTCTTCGACAGACCTATGAATATGGATGTGTTTATGAGCACCGTTTCGGACTATCTGAACGGCACCGAAAAAAGCACGGAGGAAGGCAGTGAGAAAGGCGACAGCGAAAACGCCGCTGCCGCACAGCAACAGCAGCAGAAGCGCAAGTTCACCTCGGATATGGTTGTCGTCAAGAAAAGAAAGATACTGCTCGTTGACGACGACGCTTCGTATCTGCGCATTATCCGAAACTGGCTGAAAGACGGCTATGAAGTCGGTGTCGCAAGCTCGGGTCTGCAGGCGATAATGTGGCTTGCAAAGAATGATGTCGATCTGATACTGCTCGACTACAAGATGCCGGTATGCTCCGGGGCGCAGATATACGCGATGCTCAAAAACGACTCGCAGACGCAGAACATCCCCGTGTTCTTCCTCACCGGAAACAGCGAACGCGACAGTGTTCTTGAAATCCTGCGCCTCAACCCGGAGGGCTATCTTCTGAAAACCTTTGACCGTAAAGCGCTCCTCACGAGACTCGAAGAATTCTTCGAATTCAGATAAAAAGCTGTACTATCCCGCCTGCCGGCGGGATAGTACAGCAATTGTTTTTATGAGATATTATTCAAACTTTTCCACTTCAATGTCCGCCGGCGCGTCGATCTCTTTGCCGACATAGCCGCCATTCTTCCGGCGCTGCTTGACGCACTCGTTCAGCAGGTATTCGATCTGGCCGTTCACGGAGCGAAAGTCGTCCTCCGCCCACACGGCAAGGTCATTGTACAGCTTTTCGGACAGTCTGAGCGGAATCTGCTTCTTAGCTGCCATTAATATAAGCTCCCGGAGTTGACAACGGGCTGCGCGTCGTGGTTGCCGCAGAGAACTACGAGCAGATTGGAGACCATGACTGCCTTACGCTCGTCATCGAGCTCAACGACGTTCTTTCTGCTCAGCTCCTCCAGCGCCATTTCTACCATGCCTACCGCGCCGTCAACTATCAGCTTTCTTGCGTCAACAACGGCGGATGCCTGCTGTCTTTGCAGCATGGCGGCGGCTATCTCCGGCGCGTACGCAAGATATGTTATTCTCGCTTCGACTATTTCAAGTCCCGCGTTCTTTACTCTTTCCTGTATCTCCGCCTTTATACGGTTCGCTACAACATCGCTCGAACCGCGCAGGCTTCCCTCGTCCGCGATACCGTCGCCCGTTGTGTCAACGTTCGGTGCAACGTCGTAGGGATAGAGTCTTACAACATTACGCAGAGCCGTGTCGCACTGCAGGGAGAGGTACTCCTTGTAGTTGTCAACGCTGAACACAGCCTTTGCGGTATCGGTCACTCTCCACATTACCGCGATGCCTATCTCGATAGGGTTGCCGAGGCAGTCGTTTATCTTCTGCTTCGCGTTATCGAGGGTCATTATTTTGAGGGAGATACGTCTGTCATAAGCGGCAGAGGCGGATACCGATACATCGCCGGCGTTTGCTTTGATAATTGCGGCTGCGGCATTTCCCTGCCCTACATCTCCGCTCTGACGGAGCTTTGTCGAAGCTGCGGGATTGACAGCCGTGCAGAACGGGTTCACATAGTAGAAGCCGTCGCCCTTGAGTGTGCCGACATACTTACCGAAAAGTGTGAGCACAAGAGCTTCCTGCGGCTTAAGGACTTTCAGTCCGAGGAACGGTATCCAGCCTATGAACATCCATATTCCGCAAACGATAAGCAATGTTACCCAAAGCGCACCGCCTTCACTCACATCGGTCTGTATGATGCCCGCTACGAAACCGACGAACGAGCCTAAATACAGCAGTATTGTAAGCAGCATCATCGCCATTCCGTTTTTCCTTGTCGTATAGATTTTTTCTGTCATTTCTATGCACTCCTTTCGGGTATTGAGCCCGTTTTTGTTGTTTGTATCAAAGCTCTTTCTCTTTGATATCTTTATGATATCACTTTTGTTTCTTTTTGTCAATAGGTTTTTGAAAAATTTTTGCTTTTTTGTAAAAAAATCTCCCGCCCGTTAAAAATACGGTGAGAGAGAGCACACGAAGTGACCGGCAAATTCCGACATTACAGCATAATTACCCTGTTTTCGGAAAATAACTATTGACAACGGAGGGAAAAAATGGTAAAATAATATGCACGCGGACATAGTTTATCGGTAGAACTTCGGCTTCCCAAGCCGACGAGGCGGGTTCGATTCCCGTTGTCCGCTCCAGCGGGGAACGCCCCGCCGCGAATCCGCCTGCAGTTTCATCTGTGGGCGGTTTTTTGTGTCGTATCACGCAAGTCTTGTTAAAATCCAAACCGTTCGGTACAGACAGGCGGGGAAGCCCCCGCGGGCAAACCGTCTCGAGCATACAGCTCGGGGCGGTTTTTCTGCCTCGCAGTCCAGAGAAATATCTAAAGTGTTAACTCCACACAGCCGGCGAGCCGCCGGTCCCAAACCGTCTCGGGTGTACAGCTCGGGGCGGTTTTTCTTCCTCGCAGCCCAGAGAAATATCTAAAGTGTTAACTCCACACAGCGGGAAGCCCCCGCGGGCAATCCCGTCTCGGGTTTTCCGAGGCGGGCTATTTTTCTGCCTTGCTGTCCGGAGTAATTATTCCTTCAGCGCCCAATTGTTCACTATATATTCACTACATCTTCGCACGGAAAAACCACCGCTTTTTTCAGTCAGAAAAAAATATTTGCAAAATCCGGAAAAATGTGTTATAATGTACTTTGTATGAAAACGTAACCAACGCTTTGCCGATTATGCATTGCTAACTGTGCATCGCGAATTTTTCCCGGGGGTGGATAATGAAAAAAACTGTGCTTAAACTCACCTCCCTGCTGTGTGCGGCGGTCATCGCCGGTGCGGGGACCGTGAACGCTTATGCCGACAACAGCTCGTCCGCCGGCAGGAACAATATCCCGGTATCACTGTCCGAGGCGGTAAAGACCTCATACAAGGGCAGCTCCGGCGTGATCGGGAAGAACGTGAAGCTGACCGGCATCACCGCTTCCAAAAGCGTCATAAACGACTTCGCGAAGAAGGTCAATGCCACCGCCAAGGGAAAGATCATACTTCCCGCTGACACAGCCTCACAGACATACTACACCATAAACGGGAACAGCGATAACGGCTATTTCTCCGTGTCCCTCGTCAACGGTCAGTTCTACGACTTCTTCCGTATCAACGACAACTATTACCCCGTGAACAAGGTTCTCGACAGCGTTTGCAGGAAGTTGATCGACACCGACGGTACCGAGGACAAGATCCCGGACCGTATGCTGAAATACCGGCTGCAATGCTCCGAGCCAAAGACCGACAAGGCATATATGACCTGCGCAAAGGCACTCGTTGGCAGGTGGCTCGATACGCTGAAAACCGAGACCGGCGAATATAAGCTCACCTCGTACAGCTTCAACAACGAGACACTCCCGACGGAGAACGACGCGGTACGCGGTGTCGGACTGATAAGCGGCGGACGGGAATTCTGCTGCACCGTGGGCTTCGACACACAGGGTACCGGAAAGAACAGCGTCTTCACGATCCCGGAGAACTCCGGCTACAACCGGTTCTACGACTATTACAGCGGGGCGCTTGTCGTTGTCAGGTGCAGGTGGGAGAACGGTATCTGCCGCATCGTGGATTACGGCAGAGGCGAAAAATATCTCACAGAAGGGCTTAACGGCATACGCACGGACAGCCCGGCTTACGATACTCTCTTTGATTTCTACCGCGACACCAAGACGGTAGAAAAAATGGACAAAGCGGTGGTTTACAAGACCACAAGCAATCAGACAAAGGCGGCTTCTTCCCCGATATATATGGCTGACGGCAGGATAGGATATGTTGCGATATATCCGAGAACTTATGTAAAGACCGGCAAGGACGGCATAAAGACCGCCGTTTATGACAACGCGTTCTTCGGTGAGGACCGCAAGTCAACATACAGCTCTCCCGTAGATTACAAGGACGGCGAGGGTGCGCAGAAGGAGAACTTCCACGAGACGTTCTCGCTCGTTTTCGACGATTACAACGGCGACGGCAACGCGGATTTCGCGCTGAAGCAGTCGGCTTCCGACGAGACAAAGGACGGCGCGAGATACGAGGTGCGGTGTATGTCGAATGACATCACCCCGCGCGGAGAGCGGTTCTCGTTCTTTATGGCGGGACGCACCGAGGAGTCGATACGTCTCCAGCATATCGACGGCGGCAGATACGTTTACTGGTCAAAGGACAAGAACGGAAAGCTCACGCCCAACGCCGAGATAGACGACTACCGTATGTACTCCGAGAGATACTACCTCCCTGCAAAGCTTCGCGCTTACGACGACGAGGATAAGATATACTGCTTCTTCTGGAACAACACCTCAAAGGACGTGAAAGTCGGCGGGAAGTACCACATCGAGTATAACAAGAACGGCAACTGGGTAGATGTCTCGAAGAACAGAAAGCTGGCGGAGACCACAGCGAAGGCATACCGCGACACGGAGCTGAAATTCAATATCTCCGGCATCAAGCGCACTCCCGGAGAATACCGCATTGTTATGAAAGTCGGCAATAAGACCGTTTACGGCGGGTTCTACATCGGCGGCACGGGCTCGGCAATATCCGTTTCGGCGGAGAGCAGAACGATACCCGCGGGTGCCGATCACATAGAGTTCACAGTGAAGAACACCGGTACGGAGCCTGTTCGCATAAGCGAAGCATACATCGCCTCGGACGGCACGAAGGTCACGGAGCTGACCGTCGGCGACAGCCTTGTCCCGGCGGGTGAGGAAAAGAACTTCGCCGCGGAGCTCGGCAAGGCTCTGACTGCAGGAAAATACACCATTAAGATACCCTACGGTGCCAAAACCGCGTCTTACGCAATATCCGTCAAGAACGTAAAGGACAGCGCTCTCACCTTCTTCGGCGGGAAATGCACGGCTTCGCTCACAGACGGAAAACTGGATATCACCGTGAAGAACGGCATTTACACAAAAGCCGACGCTTCGCTGAAGCTGTCGGATATCGGCTCGCCCGAGGTGTACCTGAATAATCAATGGACAAAAACGCACTGGATGCTCTACCCCGTAACAGCCGTGAACGCTTACAGCACAGCGATAAACATTGCTTACGGCAAGTCCCGCACATTCACATTTGCGGACAGCTACAATGCAGTCATGGAAAATCCGGAGATACTCGCCGAAGCAAAGGAGCTATACAAATACTACATCGAGTCCCTCGACGAGCGCAAGGGTACCCCGGAATACGAAAAGTACCGGGATATGACCTTTGACGAGTTCATGAAGCACATCGCATACGGCGACAGCGAGCCCACCGAACCCCCGAAAGGATCGCTTTACAGGTTAAAGCTCGGCAGCGAGTACATATACTTCGTCAACTGAATACGGACTGTCACTCTCCGACGGCTTTGTGCCGCCGGGGAGCTTTATTTTTATACGGCACCGAAAACGGAGAAAACATTTGACTTTTGGCGGCAGGTGTGCTATAATATTATGATAAGTTTTCTCTGAAAGAAAGGCAATCATGAAATTGATCGGTTTGTTGAATAAACGCGTCCTTTTCAAGGAACGCACTGAAAAGCTCGCCGGTATAATAAACTCACTCGTATTTGCGCTTGCACTCATGCTGTTCTGCGCCGTGTTTCTGAATATGAGCATCGTGCTCTCGGGCTTGGTGTTCGTGCTTATAGCCGCGGCATTCATTGTCACAAAGCTCTACCGCGTCATGTACAACAATACCGTGCTGGTGCATATCCTATGTGCCGGCTGCGGGATATACTGCGCATCGCTGATACTTGACATTGCCGCTTTGCGGAGTGACCCCGAAAAAGCGGTCATCGCCGCAGCTTCGGGGATAGTGTTCTTTGAAGCGACTGAATTTATCTCCGGTATCGCCATGAGCTTTATCGACGAAAAGCCGCACAACGAAAACTTCGGAATGGCTGTGCTCGCCGTTTTTCCGCTGTTCTTCACGACAGTGATCTTCGTGCCGTCGGAGACTTTTTTCGCGAACTCGGACAGCTTTCTGATAATGTACTCCGATATTGTGCCGTATGTCCTCATAAAAACGGCATTGCTGACACTGATATCCGCTGTGCTGCTGTGTAGCTTCAATAAAAAACGCTTCAAGATCATAACCCGTATTATTGCGGGAGTGACCCTGTGCGCCTATGCTCAGTATATGTTCATGAATGGACTTTTGCCGCGCGCTCTCGGTGACAGGGTAGATTGGAATGCGCACACCGTCGAGCTGGTAATTAACGCGGTGATATGGGTGCTTCTGGCACTGCTCCCAACTGCGGCAGGTATCGTGATCGACAGAGTAAAGGCGCTCAAGGATAAGCCGGCAGCGGAGAATGCACACAATTACCTGTCCGCGTTCATAGGCGGTATGCAGCTCATCACTTATGCTGTGCTCCTGTTCACGTCGGATATATGGGAAATGCACGAAGAGCTTGTGCTGCTTTCAAACACGGAGCAGTTCATTGTCTCCGGAAATAAGAATATCATTACGTTCATCATAGACATGGCTGACCGCAACTACTTCGACGAGGTTTACAGCGATCACCCGGAAAAGTTTGAATGTCTTAAAGACTTTACATACTACACCAACGCGTGCATGATGTACGATTCCACGGAATTTTCGATACCGCAGATGCTCACCGCTTCGCAGGAGCTTCCCGGGACCTCGCTCACGGAATGGCTCGGCAGGGTATGGAACAGCGAGTCGTCGGAGACGTTCTATTCGAGACTGCACGAGAACAACTACACCGTGAATGTTTACGGCGATTTCGAGACCGAATACCCGCAGCTTGTCGGAAAGATCGACAATGCCCGCACCGTCGAGCACCGCGATATCAAGGTGGACGGGAAAGCTCTTGCTGAGACAGTTGACTGTCTCTCGGCGTACAGGTGGCTGCCGCTTTGCATGAAGGGCATTTACACAAACGCTGACCTCGATTTCAACGACGCGGCGCAGATCCCCCTGCAAAGCGTTTATGACAACCGGGAATTTCTGAACGCGACGAACCTTGAAATCTCCGAAAGCGGCGATAACCGCTTCATTGTCGAGCATATCATCGGCACTCATGAATACACAGGTACTTACTACGAGGAGACGCTTGACTGCCTCGATGTTATTGCGAAATATACAGGGCAGCTCAAAGAGCTTGGCGTTTACGACGACTCGCTCATTATAATCACCGCTGACCACGGTGAGCACTACAAGCCCGACGATATCCCGATATGGTACATAAAATACCCCGGCGAGAAGCACAACGAAATGCTTTACAGCAACGCTCCGATATCTCACTCCGACTTCTGCGCAACTTGCCTTTCGGCTGCCGGCCTTTGGCAGGACGGAGACTCGGAGCTGTTCGGCAGACCTGTCTCCGAAATAGCCGAGGACGAAGAGCGCACAAGGCTTCTGTTCCAGAGCAACCGCTTTCAATACGTCGGTCCCGTTGACTGGAAGATATACTCCGATGCCGAACACATGGGTGCATTGTTCGGATATTACTACACAGGAGACCGTGACGATCTCAAAGCGCGCTGCACAAGCGCCCCGCCCGATATACTCATCGAGATCACACCGCCGTATTAATAAAGATATATTATGAAAGAAGGAAAACAATAATGAACATCAAACACGAAAAAGCGATAATGACTGCTGCCGCTTTATGCGGTTCGGCAGTGGTATTCTCCGTTCCCGCATCGGCGTACATTGATCCCGCCACCACGAGCTACATCATACAGATAGTCGTCGGCGTAGTCATCGCCTGCGGTACCGCCGCGGGTATCATCTTCAACAAGATGAAGCGCAAGCTGAAGAAAAAGGACGACGGCACCAACACTGCGGAGACCGTGTCCTCCGGCACCGGCAAGGGCGGTGTCATGACCGCAGCCGATCTGCTCGATGACGAGAACGCGGACGAAAATGCCGATAACGGCAATAGCGAAGAATAATCGGTACAGTTATGTCAGAGGTGATAGATTTTCTCATCGGCATACTCGGGTATGTGATGAAATTCTGCTATTTTCTGCTGAAGGACTACGGACTGAGCATCATACTCTTTACGCTGATAACAAAAGCGGTGCTCTTCCCTCTCAGCATTATGACGCAGAAAAACTCGATACGGATGGTGCAGCTCCAGCCGAAGCTCGACGAGCTGAAAATAAAGTACATAGACGACAAGGACAAATTCACCGACGAGCAGGTGGCGCTTTACAAGAAATATAAGTACAACCCGTTCCTTGATACCGTTCCCCTGCTTTTGCAGATACCGATAGTGCTCGGTCTTGTGGGCGTTATCTACCGTCCGCTCAGCTTCGTGCTCGATATCGGCGAAAGCACGATAGGGCGGCTGAACGACTGGATCGTGAATACCGTCGGCATTACCGACGCAGGCAATATGTTTCAGCTCTCGATACTTGAACAGCTGAAAAACGGCGCAGTCCCGCCTGCCGATATCCCCGCGGACGCTCTGCAGAAAATAAACGAGTTCGGGACGCATTTTCTCGGCATTGACCTCGGCAGCACACCCTCATTCACAGGTGACCCGCTGCTCCTGCTGATACCGCTGCTCGCGGGACTCAGCGCATGGCTTCTGTGCTTCGCGCAGAACAAGCTCAATGTTCTACAGCTTGCACAGGGCAATCTCAACAAAATACTCACCACCGTGTTTATGGTTGGATTTTCAACCTACTTCGCGTTCATAGTTCCCTGCGGCGTAGGTCTCTACTGGATATTCGGCAACCTTTTTGCGATACCGCTTTTAGTTGTTACGAACCTTGTACTGCCCCCGAAGAAGTACGTCGATTATGATATGCTGCTGCGCACAAGGGAAGAAAAAAAGCGCAAGGAAGCCGAGTTCAGAAAGTACAGGAAGCGCGAAGCCGCTGATTACAAGCGGTTCTTCGAGGTAAAGGACATGAAG
Organism: Ruminiclostridium sp.; assembly: GCA_017395555.1. GTDB lineage: Bacteria > Bacillota > Clostridia > Oscillospirales > Ruminococcaceae > Ruminiclostridium_E. Next base: position 34,771 of record JAFPUE010000121.1, read on the forward strand.
CTGATGTTCTACTCCGAGAGCAACGGCTTCTATAAATACTACGCGGGAATGCTCGATTATATCCGCGCTCACTCCGACATCACGGTGCACTACGTCACGAGTGACCCGAACGACAGGCTGTTCACAAATACGCCGTCGGGGATAGTTCCCTACTATATCGCAAGCGACAGATATCTCGTTCCGCTGTTCATGAAGCTCGACTGTGATATGTGCGTGATGACTATGCCCGATCTCGAAAAGTACCACATAAAAAGATCTCGGGTGCGCAATGATATCGAATATGTTTTCGCCTGCCACGGTATCGGAAGTATCATAACCTACCGCAAGGGCGCGCTCGACCACTACGACACAATTCTCTGCCCAGGAAAGGCGCAGTATGAGGAGATACGCGCTTCCGAGAAGCTGTACGGTACGCATGAGAAGCTGATAGTCGAAGCGGGATATCCGCTTATCGACGACATGGTCAAGCAGTACAAAAGCACGGAGCATAAAAAGAACGATCCGCCGCAGATAATGATAGCGCCCTCGTGGCAGCCCGACAACATCATAAGCCTTTGCGGCGAGGAGCTTATCGACAGACTCTCGGAGACGGGATACCGCATAATCCTACGTCCTCACCCGCAGCACGTCCGTCATGAGCCCGAGACCTTTGCGGCAATGAAGGAAAAGTACGCCGGCAATGACCTTATTGAGATACAGACCGATTTCTCGCAGAACAATCCGGTAATGGAATCAGACCTGCTTATAACCGACTGGTCTGATATAGCTTGGGAGTTCGCGTTCACCACAAAACGTCCGGTACTCTACATCGACACGCCTATGAAGGTCATGAACCCGGAGTTCGACAGGCTGAACATTGAGCCGATAAACAAGAGCCTACGCACGTCGCTCGGAAGGATTATCGGCACGAACGAGCTTGAAAACGCGGCTTCCGCAGTAAAGGAAATGCTCGCGGACAGAGAGAGATACGCGGAGCGTATAGACGCTGTATATAAGGATCAGATCTATAATATCGGAAGAAGCGGTGAGCTCTGCGGAAGATACATAATACGCTCACTCGGAGCAAAATAATTTCGGTAACAGGTGACAGGGATATGAAACATACCGTTTCGGCCGGGAGACCGCCGAAAGAACGTCTTTGCAAAAAAAATATCATAACCGCGCTTGCTGTATGCGTTTTTACCGCATTCACGCTGTGCTTTTTCTCCCCCGCGGAGATGTATGCCGCCAACCCGACGGAATACCTGATAGGACCCGCCGATGCGCTCATTCCCCTGCTGATAACGGTGGCCGCGCTTTCAGCGGTGCTGTTCACGGTGACGGCTGTGTTCCTCGCGCTGAACGAAACTCTCGCGCAGGTAACAATACGCCTGCTGCTCGGATTTACGCTCGCCGGATATGTGCAGATGATGTTCCTGAACGGCAGACTCGCGAAATTTACCGGCGACGCGGTGAGATACGACATGAGCGATCCGTTCATTGCGGCGGATTTCGTTATATACTACCTCGTTTTTCTTCTGCCGCTGATCCTGTACGCGGCAAAGCGCTCAAAGCCCGAGGGCAGGCTGTCAAAGTTCCCCGCAGAGAAGATAATTTCCGCGGTAAGCGCGGCGCTGATCGCAATGCAGACAATAGGCATTGTCCCCGGTATTATCTCGGCTGCGGACATAATGAAGGAGCGGTACACATTCTCGGACTACTACCTGTCCTATGACCCGATACTGTCGCTTTCCAAGGAAAACAACGTTATTGTGTTCCTTATTGACCGCCTTGACGGCAACTGGATGCAGCAGGCGATAGACGAGTACCCGGAGCTCAGCGGATATCTTGACGGATTTACGTTTTACCGCAACAGTGTCAGCCAGTATGTTTACACCGACCCGTCGGTACCGCAGATGCTTTCGGGAATCAATCCGGAGGACTGCGGCAGGCATATCGACGAGGAAACGTTCTGGGGCAGCAACGCTGTTCTTAAGCCCCTGCACGACAACGGTCTGAATGTCAATGTCTTCATAGACCGTACCTTGTACAAATCACTTGACGACGTTGCTTCATACGGCTATATCGACAATCTCAGCGAGCAGGATATACAGTATCACATAAATTACATTGACGAAGGCGGAGTTGTTCCGAAGCAGATGCAGTTCTCCTTTATCAAGACAATGCCGTATATCATAAAACCGTTTTTTTACACGGGCATATCCTCCGAATTTGCAAACACCTTCATTGTGAGCGAAACAGATGTTCCCACTCTTTCACAGGTCGGTATAAGAAGTGATCTGCAATTCCTGAATTATGTGAAGGAGCACGGACTGAACGCCGACAGCGAAAAGCCCGTATTCGACTTTGTCCATCTGAGCGGAGCACATGACATCAGCGAGGAGCTCGCCATGCTTTACCCGAAGACCGCCGAAAGAGGCGTTTTTGACGAGGTCACCAACATTCGCGGTGAATTGGAGGTATTAAACTACTGGTTCGAGGAAATGAAGCGCCTCGGCATTTACGACAGCTCAACGATAATCCTCACGGGCGACCACGGCAGACCGATAAAATACAGCGAGGTCAAAGCGGAAGCTCTCGACGACCCGATACTCACAGGACTTCTGATAAAGCCTGCCGGTGCGGAGCATGCCCCTCTCGTCACCGACACCGAGACTGAGATGTACAATCCGTACTTCTCCGCAAGCGTGCTTGAATACGCGGGACTCGATCATTCCGCGCTCGGGACCTCCTACAACGACTCGATCACCCAGGGAATTCATACCGAAAGGGTCATCTACCCCGTTGATTTCGGCGGTCAGCTCGGCAGACCCGTTGACGCCGGAATATACATCATAACCGGCAATGCCATGGATTTCTGCAATTGGAAATATGTCAAGTTCTGAACCATTTTAACAATATTTAGCATAAAACAATAAGACAAGCAAAAATGCCTTTCCCGAATAATCCCGGGAAAGGCATTTATTATTTATTCCGCGCTTTTGATATTGAGCATGGAGAGCTCGACGCTGAGCCATTTGCAGCGCTTCGTCAGCTCTTCGAGCTTGCGGGTGTCGATAACACCTTCTTCGCTGCCCGCCTGCGCTTTCAGATCCGAGGCAAGCCGCATTATCCACTCCGCGCCCGCCGTCCTCGACGAGCTTTTCAGCGTTCCGAGCTTGCGGCACATCATAACCGTATCGCCGCTCTCGTAGCATTCGTTGATCTCGTCGGTCAGCGTAAGCAGCATCTTGGAGTACGTTTTCAGAACTTCGCAATAGATATCCTCGTTGCCGGAGTTCTTGATTCCCTCCGAAACGTCCAGCTCAGGTGTGTCGAAAATGAAATCCGGGAGCGTCTGCCGCTGCTTAGGTTCCCGCTTCGGGATCTCCTGCACCGTCTTTATCTTCTCCTTCGGCAGACGTTCGTACATCATATTCTCCAGCGCCGCGGAGTCGATAGGCTTTGTGAGATAGTCGTCAAATCCCGCCTGCAGATACTTCTCACGCGCACCGGATATGGCGTTTGCGGTAAGGCATATCATCGGAGTATCGCGGTTCAGATCGCTGTCGGAGGCTTTGAGCTCCTTCAGAGTCTCGATACCGTCCTTGTTCGGCATCATGTGATCAAGGAAGATGATATCGTATTTGTTCTTGAGCGCGAGCACAATTCCCTCGTCGCCGCTGTCCGCCGTGTCTATATGCACATCCGTCTGCTTGAGCAGGCTCTTGAATACGATCAGGTTCATCGGAGTGTCGTCCACAACGAGTACGCGGGCATCGGGAGCCGTGAACTTCTCCTTGTACTTCTCGTGCTCCGAGATAGCGTTTTTGTACGCCTTCTGATAGTCGCCGATAGGATCCCACCTGCGTACCGTCTGCTTTATCTCAAAGCTGAATATCGAGCCGACGCCGTAAACGCTCTCGACTTTCAGAGAGCTGTTCATCATCGTCAGCAGACTCTGCGTTATCGACATTCCGAGACCGGTACCCTCGATACTGCGGTTGCGCTTCTCTTCGATACGCTCAAACTGCGTGAACAGCTTCGCCATATCCGCCTTCTTGATACCGATACCGGTGTCCTTCACAGAAACGGTGAGCATCATCGCGTCCGGCTCGTCTTCGAGCTTCCGGTAGCCAACACTCAGCGTTACGCTGCCCTTTTCGGTGTATTTTACCGCATTCGTGAGGATATTGGTTATTACCTGCTTTATGCGGACCTCGTCGCCGTGCAGATACTCCGGCATATTGCAGTCAAAATCGGGTACGAGCATAAGCCCCTTCGCCTCTGCCCTTGCGCGTATCATATTCACAAGGTCATTGAGCATTGAAGCAAGCTCGTAATCCACGGGGATGATCTCCATTTTGCCCGCCTCGATCTTCGAGAAGTCGAGGATATCGTTTATCAGACCGAGCAATGTGGTTCCCGCAGTCCTTATGCTCTCGGAATACTCGATGATATTGCTGTCCGTGGATTCGCGCAGCACCATTTCGTTCATACCGAGAACAGCGTTGATAGGCGTTCTGATCTCGTGAGACATATTGGACAGAAACGCGGATTTCGCCTCACTCGCCGCGATCGCCCTCTGCGACATATCAATGAGCTTTTCGCGCTCTTTTCTTTCGTTGTCTATGTCCTCAAACAGTCCGAGAACGTGAACGGGCTTGCCGAGTGAGGAGCGCTCGGAGACGATAAATCTGCCTCTGCGCCACTTCTTGTCCTTGCTCAGATACTCCATTGCAATGGTCTGTTCCTCCGCCAGACGCTTATCGAGCGTGGACAGATCAATAAATTCAAGCATAGCGTCGAGCGTGGAAGCATCGGTCATCTGCCTTACGACGTTGTTCAGCGTAGCCTGTGCGTGGCTGAGGTCATTTCCGACGATATCGGTTAGCTGTCTGCTGCCCGCCTTGACCTCGCTGAGCGTGTCCTTCGTGAGATCGAAGTCATATACCGACATATAGATGTTCGCTATCGAGCTTATCTGATTGTTGAGCTTCTGGGCAACGGCGGTGAGCTTATCGCGCGCCTGCTTTTCCTTGTCGATGTTTTCGAGCATCCACAGCACCTTTATGACCTTGCCGTCCTCCGCTCGCTCGGATACCACATACCTCGCTCTGACCCAGATATTGCCGTAGCTCAGATATTCGAGCGTGACGGTGTTTGTGCCGTTCAGGTACTCGTCGATTCGCGACATATCCGCGAAATCTACCGCAGCCTGCTTTGTCGGGTTCTCCGGCAGACCCTTCATAATGCCGAAGAATATCTCCTGCATATTGTGGTCACAGGCTCCTACCGCCCTTGCTATCGCGGGATTTGCGTTCTTTATCTCTACTACGCTGTTATCCGGGATATCGAGCTCACATAGCGAGATGTAGATATCTGCAGCGGATTCGAGCTGTGAGCGCAGATTTACGTTCTTTTCGGAGAGCCTGTCGCGCTCGCGCTTTTCGGTGTCGATGTTTTCAAGCATCCACAGGACGTGCTTCACTCTGCCTGCCTTGTCGCGCTCGGAAACGATATAACGCGCTCTGACCCAGATATTGCCGTAGCTCAGATATTCGAGCGTTACGACGTTTCTTTCCTTCATACGCTCGTCTATCGTCGAAAGATTGGCAAATTCTATCGCCGCCTTCTTTGTCGGGTTCTCCGGCAGTACCCGCATTATCCCGAAGAATATCTCCTGCATATTGTGATCGCAGGCTCCCACCGCCTTCGCGATCGCGGGATTTGCGTTCTTGATAGCGGTAACGTCGTTGTTCGGTATGTCCAGATCGCATACCGACATATAGATATCAGCCGAGGATATGAGCTGGGCATTGAGCCTTTCGGCGATAAGATCTCTCTTTGCAGCTCTTACTATTATCACGGCGATGATGAGCAGCGTTATCAGCATAGCGCCTATGCCCACCCACATCGTGATACGAAGCGGGCGGTATGCGCTGTCCGCATCGGAAACGGATACACTGTACCAGCCGTTCTGAATCGGCACCGCGTAGATAATCAGCTTTTTACCGTTGAAATCAACATCAAAGGTGTGCTCTCCCAAGCCGCGCAGTTTTTTCGCGAGCAGCGTTCCGAAGCTGTCGGAGCCGTCGAAGTAGTTCTTGCCGAGCTCATTTCTGTCGGAGTGAGCGACAACCGTACCGTCGCCGCAGAGAACTATCTCCGCTATCAGTCCGTCCTGTGCCGTCTCCTTATCGACGATAGCCTGTATCTCGTCCATGGTTATATCGAGCGCGACGACGTTCTTTCCGTCCTCCGTGCTCTTTGCGAGCGTAAGTATAATACCGCCCGTCTGCATATCGAGGTACGGGTCAACAACCGTGACCTTTCCGCTGTTCTCGACGGTCCTGATGTACCACGGGCGCTCCGTCGGAACGTAATCCTCGTCCGGCACCCAACCCGCTCCGTCATAGTATTTGCCGTTTATGTACGCGTACAGACCCGTCGTGTTCGGTACGACAGAGCCGAGTATCATATCCGTCTCCCGGGTAAGATAAGCGAGTATCTCCTCCTCGGAAGCGTTCTCCTTTATCATGGTGCTGACGGAGTATTCTGTAAGCTCGATAACGTCGATACCCTTTGAGATAAGAGCCGAAAAGCGATCGGCGGAGTCTATCGCGTTGATCTCGCCGCTTTGACGTATCGTCGTCATGGTGGAGTTATATATCTGCACCCCATAAACAGAAAGAAGCACGGTAAAAAACACCGGCACAAATAATGCCGCCGCTATTTTACGCGCGCCGAACCGCATCAATATATCAAATATGCTCGTTTTCCTCTTATCCATTTGCGTTCTCCGGGTTTATCCGTAAGCATGATCGGACATTATCGAATGAAACGTTAGAATAGTATATAATATATTATTATTTTACCATATTTTCATAAAAAAGTAAATGTGCGGGAACATATAAAAAAAACGGCGCTTTTCGTCGTTTTGCACAAAAATTGTTATAAAAAAACCGCACAAAGCGTATGACTTTGTGCGGTATAGCCTTATAATTCAATTCCGTTCTGCTTTAACAGCTCTCTCGCGCTCTCGACGGAATCTATGCCCGTCGGGTTCTTTATCGGCGCAAATTCATGCTCTCTGATGACCTCATACGGCAGGCAGGTGGAAAGCTGATGTATCATATCGAGCACGAGCTGCTCGAACTTGAAGCCGTTCGGCTCTGCGGGCTTTACCAAAGCTCCGCTCTCGTCGATATACGGTATCTTCTTCTTTACGACATGAAGCGGCATACGATCATCCGTTACGCTCGCAAGCTCACTCGTGCGGAACAGGTAATTCAGTATAACGCCGTAGTTGTAAGCGGGCTCGCCGTTCTCGTCCTTCGCGTTCATCATATCCTCGGAAAGCTCGTAATACTCAACTATGGACGGTCTGCCATCCTCAAGGCACATTACGCCGACCTTCTCGTCGGGGGCAGCCTTGCGCACCACCTTTGCGCCTACCGAAACATCTGCGAGAACAGTGGCTCCCACGAAGCACGGGTCACAGATGCGCTGGAGGACGTTATCCACAGCGAATATGTCTATCCACTCTATGCCCTCGTCGGTGAGTATCTTGTCAAGCCCCGCGCGCACCATTGAGGAATACCAGCCCGCGTTGCCGTTCGGAGAGGTAGATATGCGGTCCTTTGCCTCCATATACAGCTTGCCGTTGTAGTCGCAGGCCGGAGCCATGTTCTGCTTGAAGAACACGATCCTGTCCTCTTTGTATCCGAAATAGTCATGCTCTTTGAGGAATGTCACGGTTGCGTCGTGGTTCTTCTCGCTCGTCATAACGAAAAGTCTTATCCATGTGTCCGTCTCCTTAACGACATCGAGCAGGTTGGTGATGATGCGCTCGAAGATGTAAACGTGCTTGGTAAGACCGATATCATACATACCCTTGGGGTTGTCGGAGCCGAGACGAGTTCCCATTCCTCCCGCAAGCAGCAGAGCAGCGGTCTTTCCCGCTTTTATCGTCTTTACGCCAGCTTCGTAAAGCTCCTTCTCACGCGCTTCGATCTCGGGGCGCTGCATTGCCGCGAGCGGAGCGAATGTACCGCGTGTGCCGTCCGCGCCCTTGTCTATCTTCGCAAGAACGGAGAAATCCGTATCCTCCACCTGCTGTATCAGCGCAGCCTTCTGCGCTTCGTCAAGCTCATCATAATACTTGAATATGTGCTCCTGACCTATGTCCGCCATTTTCTTTCTTGCTTCTTCGTAATTCATTGTGATCTTCCTCCGTTTTTTGTATTTTAAGCTGTCAGGCCTGTTTGCAATTATTAAGGCTATACCGCATAAATAGCGTGCGCAGATTGCGCAGTCAGTATTTTTTTATGCAGCTTTGTGTCGCGGCATCGTGCCGCGTTCGGGCTGCATACACAAGCATCCTGCTTGTGCGTCAGATTGTATAGAAATTTCGCAGGCTTACTGACGTAAGTCAAGAAATTTCTGTGCAAGATGACGGAATAATATGCAAGCAAGATGTGTGCGACTATTTGTGCGGTATTGCCTTAATATTATAACAAAATTTCCTGCAAAAGTCAATGTTTTTATTCCGTCTGACATCGCTCGGCTGCCGATATACCTCATAAAAAAGATTTATCCGTTCTTTTTTGAGAAAAACTATTGACAAAAGGTGTTTTTTGTGCTATAATTTTTAACTGTAACAGACATCTCTCTTGTTATTTGCTGATATGGCTCAGTCGGCAGAGCACATCCTTGGTAAGGATGAGGTCGTCGGTTCGATTCCGACTATCAGCTCCAGCCCGCGACGGCGGGCAGCGAATCCCGTCTCGGGTTTATCCGAGGCGGGATATTTTTCTGCCTCGCTGTCCAGAGTTATCAAAAAACCTAAAGCGTTCGACAGAGACAGTGGCGACGGCCACTGCGAACCCCGTCTCGGGTCATCTGAGACGGGGTTATTTTTCTGCCTCGCTGCCCGGAGTAAATATCTAAAGTGTTAAGGCAATACAGCACAAATAGGCGCACGCACCTTGCTTGCATATTGTTCCGTCATATTGCACATAAATTTCTTGACTTGCGCCAGCAAGCCTGCGAAATTTCTGTACAATCTGACGCACAAGCAGGAGGCGTGTGTATGCAGCCCGAACGCGGCACGATGCCGCGACACAAAGCTGCATAAAAAAATACTGACTGCGCAATCTCCGCACGCTCTTTGTGCGGTATAGCCTTAACTCCAGACAGGCCGCGGACGCGCGGCGGCAGATCGCTGTATTTTCAAGTACGGCGATTTTTGTTTTTTCCGGTTAAAATGAATGGGGGTTGGGAAAACTTCTCCCCGGTACTGCCGCAGCATTTTTATATTCCGAAATACTTGACATCGGCACCCTTTTTGTTATATAATAAAGTATATATATCAAAAATCAGTCCGTGCAATACGGGCTGAAACAAAGCACAAAGGAGAATTACCATGACAAACGGAACTATAAACGCAAAAGCTATCACCGATGAGGATCTCGACGCTGTTTACGGCGGAACGGGAAACAATAAGCTCGGAGTTTATGTCGGCAGATGCGGAAAATGCAACAAGAGCCTTTACACCACGGACTATTATATGTGCATGAACATCAAAGGGCGCACCATATACTACTGCGAGGGACATGAACCGAAGGGCGCTTACGCACCGGCAAAAAGCTGCTGACAGACAAACTTTTTTCATGGTACATAATAATGGCTGAACAACAGACAAGTATTTTCAGGAAACAAAGCATTGAAAGCATTTCCTCGCCGGAACAGCTCAACGACTATATCAAATCCGCTTCACCGAGCGTGTGGTTCATTCTCACCGCGGTGATATTCCTGCTTGCCGGGGTTTTCGTGTGGAGCATTTTCGGGCATATAGACACGGTGGTGACGGCGGGTTCGAGCTGCAAAAACGGCATACTCACGCTGTATATCCCGGAAAAGTACGACGAAACGCTGAAGACCGGAATGACGGTGACCGCGGAGGGACGCGAATACACTATCTCCGAGATCACCACTGTACCGGTGCTGCTGACCGATGCCACAGACCCGTATGTTCTGCATATTTCCGGGCTTTCCTCAGGCGAATTCTGCATGATCGCAACGGCGCAGACTGACCTGCCCGACGGAATTTACTCCGCCGTGGTGACGTTCGACAGCGTAGCGCCGATCTCGTTTATTACCAATTGACAGCGTTAATGGAAAGGGTTTAGTGTTGGCAAATAAAGAAGTTAAAAAGCCTGTCAGAAAGGGCGTTGCCAAGGTACCCGTCGTGATGCAGCTCGAAGCGCTCGAATGCGGAGCCGCGGCTCTCACGATGATACTCGCGTACTACGACAGGTGGGTGCCGCTTGAACAGGTGCGCAAGGACTGCGGTGTTTCACGCGACGGCTCCAACGCGAGAAATGTCGTCCGGGCAGCGAGGACATACGGGCTTTCCGCGCAGGGATATAAATTCGAGAACGCGTCCGACATGAGAACAGGCGCGAAATTTCCGTGCATAATCCACTGGAATTTCAATCATTTCGTGGTGCTCAACGGCTTCCGCGGGAACAAGGCTTATCTGAACGATCCCGCGCGCGGCAGCATCGCCGTGCCTATGGAGGAATTCGACAAGGCGTTCACGGGCATCGCCATGATGTTCGAGCCGAACGAGAGCTTTGAACCGGGCGGAAAACAGAAAAGCATCATCGGATTTGCAAAAAGACGGCTTAAAGGAGCGGGGACGGCTGTCGCTTTCGTGGCGTTCACTACGATACTCACTTCCCTGCTGAACATTATAGATCCCGCATTTTCAAGAATACTGCTTGACCGGCTGCTCACCGGGCAGAACCCCGACTGGTTCATTCCGTTCATTGCGGCGCTTGCCGTTTTCGGCGCGGTGCAGCTTGCGGTAGGCTGGATAAGGGCGGTATATTCTCTTCGCATAAACGGAAAGCTCGCCGCGGTTGGCAATTCCTCATTTATGTGGAGAGTTCTTCGTATGCCCATGGAGTTCTTTTCACAGCGCATGGCGGGTGATATCCAGCAGCGTCAGGACTCCAACGCCAATATTGCGGACATACTCGTGAACACCTGCGCTCCGCTCGTTCTCAACACGGGAATGATGATCTTCAACCTCGTTGTAATGATACGCTTCAGCTGGGTACTCGCTCTTGTCGGAGTTGCTTCTATCGCGATAAATGTCTTTGTCTCAAATATCATCTCAAAAAAACGCGTGAATATCACCCGTGTGCAGATGCGCGACAACGGAAAGCTCGCGGGAGCGACGGTTGCGGGTGTCGAGATGATCGAGACCATAAAAGCGAGCGGCGCGGAGGACGGCTTCTTCGCGAAATGGGCTGGCTATCAGGCAAGCGTGAATACACAGCAGGTACGCTATGCGCACCTCAATGAATACCTCGGCATAATCCCGACACTGGTATCTGCCATAACATCCGACATCGTCTTTATCATCGGCGTTTTCCTCACCATGCAGGGCGAATTTACCGCGGGTATGATAATCGCGTTCCATGGATATCTCGGTCAGTTCACCTCCCCTGCCTCAACGCTTATCTCCGCGGGACAGACGATACAGGAGATGCGCTCGGAAATGGAGCGTGTCGATGACGTAATGGAATACCCGCTCGATCCGGCATTCGACGCTCCCGATGCCGCGGCGGACGACAGCACCGAGTATAACAAGCTGACCGGAAGCATCGAGATAAAAAACATCACCTTCGGCTACTCACGGCTTGCGGAGCCGCTTATAAAGGATTTCAGCATGACGCTGAAACCGGGCAGCCGCGTCGCATTCGTCGGCACATCGGGCTGCGGCAAATCCACGCTGTCAAAGCTGATTTCCGGACTTTACAGACCGTGGAGCGGCGAGATACTTTACGACGGAAAGCCCATAAACGAGATTGACCGCTCTGTTTTCACCGGCTCTCTCGCGGTAGTCGATCAGGATATCATAATGTTCGAGGACACCATCGCGAACAATATCAAGATGTGGGACAACTCGATCGAGGATTTCGAGATGATAATGGCAGCCCGTGACGCGCAGCTGCACGAGGATATAATGAAGCGCGACGGCGGCTACAATTACAGGATAACCGAAAACGGAAAGGACTTCTCCGGCGGTCAGCGTCAGCGTATGGAGATCGCGCGTGTGCTTGCGCAGGACCCTACTATCGTCATTCTTGACGAGGCGACGAGCTCGCTGGACGCAAAGACCGAGTACGGTGTTGTTAACGCTATCAAAGACCGCGGCATCACCTGCATAGTTGTCGCGCACAGACTTTCTACCATTCGTGACTGCGACGAGATCATCGTTCTTGACAAGGGCAATGTCGTCGAGCGCGGCACCCATGACGAGCTTTTCGCCAAAGGCGGCTTCTACACAGAGCTCGTAAGCACGGAATAAGGCAGGTGATGAGATTTGGGATGGTTTGACGAACAGATCAAACAGCGAAAACGCAGCGACGATGAGCTTTTCACCGAAGCGTTCATAGATATAGCCGGTTCCGTCATGGGCAGGAAGATCTCCGCCGCCCTCAGCGACAGCCTTACCGTAACCAAGAACGAGATAGACCGCATACTCAGATTCTATCACGCAAGATCGCGCGATATCCCCGACAATATCACCGACGTTAATGACCGCATCGACTACCTTCTGCGCCCGAACGGGATAATGCAGCGCCCGGTGAAGCTCGCGAAGGGCTGGTATAAGGATGCCGTCGGTGCTATGCTCGGCGTGCGCAGATCGGACGGGCAGGTCACTGCCCTGCTCCCCTCGGGACTTACCGGGTACTGCTTTTACGACGAGAACGGAAAACGTGTCAGGATAAACCGCAAAAACGCCGGGCTCTTCGAGGACGAGGCGCTCGCCTTCTACAAGCCCTTCCCGCTCCGCAGCATCGGCATTTCCGATATCCTGCGGTATATGCTCGGAACGATCTCCCGCGCTGACATCATTCTGATACTCTCCGCGCTCCTCGCTTCCTCGCTGATCGGCTTGTTCATGCCACTGATAAACAAGATCGTGTTCGCTCATGTCGTCGATTCCGGCAGTATGCGTCTGCTGTTCTCGATCGCCGTTTTCCTTGTGTGCGTGACGATAAGCTCGACTGTTACGGATTCGATCAAGTCTATGCTTATGGCAAGGCTCAATACAAAAATGTCGCTTATGGTGGAATCGGCATCAATGATGCGCGTTATGTCGCTCCCCGCCACATTTTTCAAGGATTACGGCTCCGGTGAGCTGACGCAGAGAATGCAGTATATCGGCACTCTCTGCTCGATGATCGTCGGTACGATACTTTCCACAAGCATAACCTCCGTTTTCTCGCTGATCTACATAGCACAGATCTTTGAATACTCACCCGCGCTTCTTATCCCGTCGATAGCCATAACGCTGACAACTCTGCTGTTTTCGGTGATCTCAACGCTGGTGCAGATGAAGATAAGCAAGCAGCGAATGGAGCTCGACTCAAAGAAAAGCGGTATGACCTACGCGCTCATTACGGGCGTGCAGAAAATAAGAATGTCCGGTTCGGAAAAAAGAGCCTTTGCACGCTGGGGAAAGCTCTACGCCCGCGTGTCGGAGCTCGAATATGACCCGCCGATGTTCCTGAAAGTGAACAGTGTTATCTGCACGGCGATAGCCCTTGTCGGCAACATCGCTCTGTACAGCTCGGCGGTGAGCAGCGGCATTTCCGTACCGGATTACTACGCGTTCACTGTCGCGTTCGGAATGATATCCGGCGCGTTCACGAACCTTTCGGGAATAGCGCTCACCGCGGCGAACATAAAGCCGATACTCGAAATGGCAGAGCCGATACTCAAAGCAGTACCCGAGGTCTCCGAGGGCAAGGAGACCGTCACCCGCATTTCCGGTAATATCGAGCTTAACAATGTCTCGTTCAGATACAACGAGAATATGCCCCTCGTGGTAGATGATATGTCGCTGAAGATACGTCCCGGTCAGTATGTCGCTATCGTCGGCAAGACCGGCTGCGGCAAGTCCACGCTCGTCCGGCTGCTGCTCGGATTTGAGAAGCCGCAGAAGGGCGCGATATACTACGACGGGAGGGATATCAACAATCTCGATCTCAAATCCCTGCGCAGGAAGATAGGCGTTGTGACGCAGGACGGCAAGCTGTTTCAGGGCGATATCTACTCGAATATCACCATTTCCGCTCCGCAGCTCACAGTCGATGACGCGTGGGAAGCCGCCGAGCTCAGCGGACTTGCGGACGATATCCGCGCTATGCCTATGGGTATGTACACCGTCATTTCCGAGGGACAGGGCGGAATTTCCGGCGGTCAGAAGCAGCGCCTTATGATAGCAAGGGCTGTCGCGCCGAAGCCGAAGCTGCTGATATTCGACGAGGCTACCTCCGCGCTGGACAACATCACGCAGAAAAAAGTCTCGGATTCTCTCGCGCAGCTCAAATGCACGCGTATCGTCATTGCGCACCGCCTTTCCACTATCAGGCAGTGTGACCGCATTATCGTGCTCGACAGCGGCAGAATAATCGAGGACGGCACCTACGACGAGCTTATCGCGAAAAACGGCTTCTTTGCCGAGCTCGTCTCCCGACAGAGAGTCGATGTTAATTAACAATTAACAATTGCGGTGCGCCTGCGGCGCAAATCTTGATCGTGACGAGATCCGATTCCTTTTTGTCACGATCAAAAACACTGCGAATACAAAACAAAAACGCTTTCCCAAGCACTTTTACAGCCGGGAAAGCGTTTCTTTAAATAAATTATAGATTTTAAAATGAAAAATTAATCAATTGCTTCAAACGCCTGTTTGAGGTCAGCGAGTATGTCTTCGATGTTTTCAAGACCTACGGAGAATCTTATCATGCCGCCGTCAATGCCCGCAGCGACAAGCTGCTCGTCGGTGAGCTGGCGGTGTGTGGCGGAAGCCGGGTGCAGCACACAGGTACGGATATCCGCAACGTGTACCTCGTTGGAAGCGAGCTTTAAGCTGTCCATAAACTTTACGGCTACGCTTCTGCCGCCCTTGATCGAGAAGGAGATAACACCCGCGGCTCCGAGCGGGAGATACTTCTGCACGAGCGGATAATACTTGTTGCCCTCAAGACCCGGATAGAACACGGATTCTACCTTGTCATTCTCTGCGAGATACTTTGCGACGATCTTCGCGTTCTCAACATACTGCTTCATTCTGACGGGCAACGTCTCTATGCCGAGGTTGAGCAGGAACGACGAGTTTGCCGCCGGATAGCATCCGAAGTCTCTCATGAGCTGCATTCTCGCCTTTACGATGTACGGCGCGAACGGGTATTTTTCGGTGTAAACCGTGCCGTGGTAGCTCTCGTCCGGCTCGGTCATGCACGGGAACTTCCCGCTCGCCGCCCAGTCGAACTTGCCGGAATCGACTATAACACCGCCTACCTGTACCGCGTGTCCGTCGAGATACTTCGATGTGGAATGTACGATTATGTCCGCACCCCACTCTATCGGTCTGCACAGATACGGTGTGGCGAAGGTGTTGTCAACAATGAGCGGAACGCCGTTCGCGTGAGCAGCCTTCGCGAATTTCTCGATATCGAGCACGGTCAGCGCCGGGTTTGCGATAGTCTCGCCGAAAACGAGCTTCGTGTTCGGCTTGAATGCCGCGTTAAGCTCCTCGGGCGTGCAGTCCGGGTCAACGTAGATGCACTCTATTCCGAGCTTTTTGAGTGTTATGCTGAACAGGTTTATCGTTCCGCCGTAGATAGATGTGGAGGATATGAAGCTGTCGCCGGATTCGCAGATATTGAGAATACTGCAAAGTGTTGCCGCCTGCCCGGAGGATGTACACATCGCCGCTGCGCCGCCTTCAAGAGCTGCTATCTTCTTCTCAACCGCGTCGGTGGTGGGATTTTCAAATCTCGAATAGATAAGGCTCTTTGTGGGATCGTCAAATACCGCCGCAACCTCGTCGGTGGAGTCGTAAACGTAGGTGGTGCTCTGTACTATCGGCATAACGCGGGGTTCGCCGTTCTTCGGTGTGTAGCCTTCATGAAGGCACTGGGTCTCTATTTTCATTTTCAGACTTCCTTTCGGATTTTTATTTCATTTATTATAGCACATATCCGGGTCAATGTCAATCACGAACTATTCCCGTTTACCTCACCGCCTTCCACGCAAGCTCGCTGTACTTGCGCTTTGTCGCGAGCCCGCCGCGGATATGCCGCTCCTGCTTGTTGCGTTCGAGCACTTCCCTCACCTGCCTGTGCAGCTCCGGGTCAACCTTTTCGAGCCTTGCCGTAATATCCTGATGTACCGTGCTTTTGCTTATCCCGAATACTTTTCCTGCGTTTCTGACTGTCGCGTCGTTGTCTATCATATACTGTGCGAGGCTTACACATCTTTCCTGTTTTGTTCCGCAGACGGCTGCCGCCGCCCTTGTGTTTTTATTCTGTGACATGGTATCGCCCCTCCGATCAAAAATTGATATATCAATTTATATGCGGGTGTCCCCGTCAATATGTTTACAGGCAAATCGGCATATAAACCGCTCAATTATCGTCGATATTTTGTGCATAACCGACAACATTTCCGAAAGATATTGATTATTCCGGCATTTTTGTATATAATAGTATTATGTGTCAAAAAACCGAAAGGATAATGCAGATATGCCGATAGATATATACAATGACAAGGAGATAATCAACCCCAAGGAGGGCGAAAAGCAGCTTCTTGAGGAGCTCTACGACAGCTGCCTGAGCGAAGGCAGGATAGACCCCGCGCTGTACGTTGAGTACGACGTAAAAAGAGGGCTTCGCGACAGCACCGGAAAAGGCGTTCTCACAGGTCTTACCGAGATATCCGACGTGGTTTCCTACAACATCATCGACGGCAAGAAGATACCGTGCGACGGACGGCTGTACTACCACAACTACAACATCGTCGATCTCGTGAACGGCTTCAAGGGCAGACGCCACAATTTCGAGGAGACTACATACCTCCTTCTGTTCGGCAAGCTCCCGAATGCCGATCAGCTCATGCGCTTCGACAAGCTCATAAGCGCGTATCAGAACCTCTCGAACAACTTCACACGAGACGTTATCATGAAAGCGCCTAGCTCGAATATAATGAACGCGCTCCAGAAAAGCGTGCTGACACTGTATTCCTACGACGACAACCCCGAGGACATTTCCGCGAAGAACGTTCTGCGCCAGTCGATACAGATAATCGCGAAGATGCCGCTTATCTCGGTGTACGCTTATTGTGCTTACAGACATTTCAAGCTCCACGAGAGCCTTATGATAAGAAACCCGCTGCCGGAATACTCGACAGCGGAGAACATACTGTATATGCTGCGTGAGACGGGCGAGTTCACACCGCTGGAGGCGGACGTGCTCGACAAGGCTCTTGTTATACACGCGGAGCACGGCGGCGGCAACAACTCCACCTTCACCACGCACGTCGTAACGTCCTCCGGCACGGACACATACTCCGCAGTCGCGGCGGCTATCGCTTCCCTGAAAGGCTTCCGTCACGGCGGCGCGAACATGAAGACAAAGCATATGCTCGAAGATATCAAGACGCACGTTCTCGACTGGCATAACGAGGGCGCTATACGGGAATACGTCGCGAAGATCGTGGACAAGCAGGCTTTTGACTGCACGGGTCTTGTTTACGGTGTCGGACACGCCGTTTATACGCGCTCCGATCCGCGTGAGGTCATTCTCAAGGAATACGCGAAGAAGCTCGCGGCGGAAAAGGGCAGGCTCGCGGAATACGACTTCTATGACCGCGTTGAGCGGATCGCAAAGGAAGTAATTGCGGAAAAGCGCCACCTTTTCAAGCCTATCTGCGCAAACGTCGATTTTTACAGCGGATTTGTCTATGATATGCTGCGCATACCGGAGGAATTATTCACACCGATATTCGCGATATCGAGAATATCCGGCTGGTCAGCGCACAGGCTCGAAGAGATAATCAACAACGGAAAGATAATACGTCCCGCGTACAAGTACGTTGCAGAGCATCTCGACTATGTGCCGCTTGAGGAAAGATAAGCGATATGAATTATCTGATATTTGACCTTGAATGGAACCAGCCCTCCGGCTCCGACAAATCCCCCGATCTGCCGCACGGTGAGATCATACAGATCGGCTTCATCACGGTGAACGACACCATGGAGATAACCCGGCGCGGCGAGCTTACCATAAAGCCTGTGGTGTACAGGAAAATGAACCCGTATGTCAGCACGCTGACCGGCATAAAGCAGTCTGACATAGACGCGGGAATGACGTTCGCCGAAGCGTTCGTGCAGATGCGTGAGCTTTTCACGCCGGAGACGGTGCTGATAACTTGGGGCGACGACGATATGCCGATACTGCGGGACAATTTGAAGTATCACGGCATTGCCGACGATGTGCTCCCTGTGCATTACAATTTACAGCGTATATTCGCGTCGCAGACGGACTCGAAGCTGCGGCAGACGGGTCTGAAAAGCGCTTTGGAAACGCTCGGCATAACCGAGGAAATGAAGGCGCACGACGCTCTGAACGACGCGTATATGACATATCTTATCGCGTGCGAGCTCGACATGGCTCTCGGCATCGCGAAATATGCGGCGTTCACGGAAGCCACCGCGGCGAAGAAGCCGGCTTGGGAGAGCACGGAACCTGCGTTTCTTGTGCGGCTCCCGTTTGATAAGAATCCCTCGTCCTTTGCGGGAGAATGCCGGAAGCTGCATATATGCTGTCCTATCTGCGGAGCCGACATATCGGGCGCGGATATCTTCCGTCAGGGCAAGAACTCGTTTGTGGCGGCATCATTCTGCGGATGCAGGGAAAGGCTTTTTGTGCGCTACGAGCTGAAAAACGGACATATCACGGTATCGGCGCACGAGATGACGAAGGAGCTTGAAGTTGTGTATTCCGCGCGTGTGAGAAGCAAGGAAAAGCGAGAGAAGCGCCGCGAGATATACAAGATAATAGCGAAGGCAAAAAAGAACGAAAAATGACTGATATATACGGATTAACTTATGAGAAGCTGAAAACGCGGTTATCGGAGATCGGTGAAAAGCCGTCGCGCGCGGATATCATATTCCCCGCTATCTACGGTGAACCGCCCGTCCCGTTAAGCGAGCTTCCGCTGAAAAAAGAAACACTTGAAAAGCTCTCCGGCATTTTCTTTACCGGGGAGCTTGAATGTATAAGGGTACAGAGCTCGGAGACAGCGGATAAATACCTGTTTGCGCTCAATGACGACAACACGATAGAATCGGTGCTTATGAAGCACGAATTCGGGTACAATGTCTGCGTATCGACGCAGGTGGGCTGCAACATGGGCTGCGCGTTCTGCATGAGCGGGAAGCTGAAAAAGCGCCGCGATCTCACGGTCAGCGAGATGACGGAGCAGCTTCTTGCGATAAGGAAGATAAGCGAAAAAAAGATCACAGGCATTTCGATAATGGGAATAGGCGAACCTCTCGAAAACCTTACGAACGTGCTTGATTTTATAGGGGCAGGCGAGACTAATCGAAATGCAAAAAGCCTTTCAACAACAAGCACAACAACAACCAAATGGCGGTAACATGTTAGATAAGTACAGAACTCCAGCTCAACAACCACAAGCAACCCAAGCTCAGCAAGGGTTCCAATCACAAGAGCCGGCAAATACAAAAACGTACAGTTATCTTCCGTCTCCAACACCTGTCAAAGCGGGCGATATTGAACCGGCTAGAGGTTATATGCCATCACCGCAGGGTGTTCAAACAAACTCGTATGATACAAAACCCGGAGATGATGCCCTCGCAAGATCTGAAGCGGCAATACAAGAAACAATGAAGGTTCTTAATTCATAAAACTATTTTACTTTTAGATAACTGCTATGAGATAAAAAAATGGATTGTCCTTGTATAGACAATCCATTTTATCAGCTTAACTTAAATTATTTAATAATTTTTGCCCATTGTTCTTCAGTAAGTTGTCCGTTATTAGATTTCATAAGAGCATATAATTCTTTATGCTTATTCAATACCGGATTGTTGTCGGTCAGGTATTTATATTCCATTAGAGAACCTGCTTTTTCAACACGCCTTCTGTTATAACCCTCATATCTAATACTTTTCTTTACTGCGCTTTCATAATTTTTCTTTAGTATTTTAAATGCTTTTAGTAAGGTTTTATAGGTTGTTTGCGTAGATTTGTTATCAGGATTTTCTATTAGAGCTTGCTTGACTCCCTTTATGTCATTGCTTATATACTTAAGTTGAGTTTCCATAACTGCCATGTCTTCCCAATGTTCACCCAAGGCATACAAGTCTGTTTTATTAATTTTATCGACATATTCAACTACTCTTTGATCAATTTTGCCATAAATCTTAATAAGATCTTGCGTAACTATTTCCGGATACTTTTTAAACAATCCTACATTTC
>JAFPUE010000122.1 GCA_017395555.1 Ruminiclostridium sp.
CTTGCAACGGTTTTTGTAACGTTCCCGTTCATATCGCGCGAGATACTCCCCGTGCTTGACGCACAGGGAACGGACGAAGAAGAAGCCGCGGCGCTTATGGGCGCAAAGGGATTTACCATATTCCGCAAGGTCACGCTCCCGCATATCAAGTGGGCGCTGATGTACGGTATCGTGCTTTGTGCGGCGCGTGCTATGGGTGAGTTCGGCGCGGTATCGGTACTGTCCGGACATCTTCGCGGAAAGACCGTCACACTGCCGCTGCAGGTGGAGATACTTTTCGGCGACAACAAGTTCATGGCGGCATTCGCGGTATCCTCGATACTTGTGGTGCTTGCGGTCGTGATACTTATTGTCCGCAGCATAGTTGAGCACATCGGAAAGAGACGAGGCGAAAAATAATGTATATTGAGCTTAAAAACATAAATAAATCCTACGGCGATTTCAAAGCCTCGGACAATGTGGGCTTTGAGATAGAAAAAGGCAAACTCGTGGCGCTTCTCGGTCCGTCGGGAAGCGGCAAGACCACAATACTCCGTATGATCGCGGGACTTGAAAAGCCCGACAGCGGAGAAATAATCATTGACGGAAAAGTAGTGAACGACATACCCGCAAGCGAGCGCGGCATAGGCTTTGTATTCCAGAGCTACGCGCTGTTCCGCTATATGACAGTGTTTGAAAACATCGCGTTCGGTCTGAAAGTCCGCAAACAGGACAAGGAAAGCGTGAAAGCGCGTGTTACGGAGCTTATAAAGCTGATCGGGCTTGAGGGCTTCGAGAAGCGCTATCCTTCACAGCTTTCCGGCGGTCAGCGCCAGCGTGTAGCATTCGCGCGCGCCCTTGCTCCAAATCCGCAGGTGCTGCTGCTTGACGAACCGTTTGCCGCTATAGACGCGAAGGTGCGTCAGGAGCTTCGCAAGTGGCTCAAAGACATGATACATCAGCTCGGTGTGACTGGTATTTTTGTCACTCACGATCAGGACGAAGCGATAGAGGTTTCCGACGAGATAATTGTCACAAATAAGGGCAGAGTTGAGCAGACCGGAACTCCCATTGACATTTACCGCAACCCGACGACTGCATTCACATCGGCGTTTTTCGGTGTAACATCGGAGCTTGTCGATTACAAGTCCTTCAAGTCATTCGACGAGGTCGGCGAGTATGACAAAGCGATAGTTCGTCCCGAATTTGTCAAGATAACCAAGAAGAACGAGCTGCAAAAGTATAAAAGCTCTGCCGTTGAGGGCGTGGTTAAGGACGCACAGTTCCGCGGAAGCAGCATTGAGGTCACGGTAAACTGCAACAACAGCACATTCAGCGCAAGGCGCGGACTTGACGAGCCTGCGGTAGAGGTCGGCGAGAAGGTCGATGTTTTCATTTATCGTATCTTCGTCACACACGGCGACTCGGTAAGGCTGCTGAAAAACAACGCGATCCGAGAAGAGACTGTAGTTATCTGAATACTTATGTGCGGTTGTATATGGCAGCCGCACATTTAAAATATACTTTTCCTATTGACATAGTAAGCAATGTGTGATATAATAGTGTTCGGTGATAACATGAAAGCACTCAGCATAAATTACAGAAAAGCCGATGTTTCGGTGCGCGAGCGGTTCTCGTTCGACGCAGAAAAACGTACCGAGATCCGGGCGGCTCTCGGTAAGTCGGTGGTGCTCTGCACCTGCAACCGCACAGAGCTGTACTTCACGGAAGCGACAATTGAAAAAGCCTCGGTTCTGCTCGCGGAATATTCGGGAATTGACAGCATTTCCGAGTATCTGCGGATCTACGAAGGCGAAAAATCCCTGCGTCATCTGTTCCGCGTGGCAAGCGGTATCGACTCCATGATAATCGGCGAGGATGAGATACTTCGTCAGGTCAAGGAAGCGTATGCGGAATCCGTCGGCTCTACGGACTTTGAACTCAACACCGTATTTCAGGCTGCAATAACGGCGGCAAAGCGGATAAAGACCGAGACTGCGTTATCGAAAACTCCCGTTTCCGCGGCGACTATCGCAGCGAACGAAGCCGCGAAGCTCGGCAAAAATGTGAACATACTGATGATCGGTGCGAGCGGTAAGATAGGCTCGGCAACACTGAAAAATCTGATGCCGCACGCGAACGTACATATCACCCAGACGGCACGGGCGCATAACGCGGGTACGATTCAGTACGAGAATGTTTCGACTGTACCGTATGACGAACGTTACGAATACGCAGACAGCGCGGACTGCATAATAAGCGCGACTGCGAGCCCGCATTTCACAGTCACAGTCAAGAGGCTCAAAGCCGCGCTTAAAACCGACAAACCAAGACTTCTGATAGATCTCGCCGTGCCACCCGACATAGAGCGTTCGGTAGCGGAAATTGACGGTGTGCGGCTTATCGGGATAGATGATCTCGGCGAGCTCGCAAAGCGCGGGAACGAGCTTAAAATGACTGCAGCAGAGCAAGCCGGTGACATCATTTCCGAGGAGCTTGACGAGCTGCAGAAAAAGCTCGCTTTTCATGAATTTCTTCCGCAGCTCGAAGATGCGAGAAGCTCAGCCGAAAAGCTGAAATTCGACGGACTGCTGTACAGACTGCGTGACGGACTTGACAGTTCACAGTTTGCAGCGGTGCTTGATGTTCTTGGAAGACTGGGGGCGGAGTGAATGGCTTATTTTCCATTTTTTATCGACATAAAGGATCGGAAAATTCTGATAGTCGGCGGTGGAAATGTCGCTCTGCGAAAAGCAGAAAAGCTACTGCCGTTCGACGCGGAAATAACAGTCGTTGCACCGTCGATATGCTACGAATTTTCGGAATTGCCGGGGGTCAGGCTGGTGTGGCGAAATTATCGCGACAGCGATCTTTACAAAGCTTTTGCGGTAATTGCCGCAACGAACGACAGAGTGCTCAACTCGCACATCTACGAGCTTTGCACGCAGCTCGGCATTCTCGTGAACACAGTCGATGACCCCGAAAACTGCGGGTTCTATTTCCCCGCAATAGTCAAGAAAAACAATGTTACCGTCGGCATTTCAACGGGCGGAAAAAGTCCGGTATTTGCGCGTTTCATAAAAGAAAAAGCAGAAACCATATTTGACGAAAAAACACTTGCAGCGGGAGAGATCCTTGCGATGTTCAGGCCGCTCATAAAGCAGAAATTTACGACCGAGGAACAGAGAAAAAACGCTGCCAACGCACTTCTCGAACGTTGTGTGAAGAAACCCGAATTACCGTCGGAAAGTGAGATAACGGAGCTTCTGGAGAGCTTATGAAAATACGGATAGGAACGCGGAAAAGCAAGCTGGCTCTGATACAGTCGGAGCTCGCCGCGAATGCGATAAAACGGGCGTTTCCCGATGCGGAGACCGAGCTCGTGCATATTACGACAAAGGGCGATGTGATACTCGATAAGCCGCTTGAAAAAATCGGCGGAAAGGGTGTTTTCATCGACGAGATAGAGCGCGCTATGCTTGACGGCGAAATAGATATCGCTGTTCACAGCGCGAAGGATCTGCCGCTTGAGATAGCGGCAGGAACATGCATCTGCGCGGTGCTGAAACGCGCTGACTCGCACGATATTCTGGTCACAAGATATGGCGAGACGCTCCCCGAAAAGCCGGTCATCGGAACAAGCAGTACACGCCGTGCGGTCGGTGTCGGTAAGTTGTTCCTTGACCCGATAATCACCGACATTCGCGGGAATGTCGATACACGGCTCAACAAGTTAGCCGACGGACAGTACGATGCTATCGTGCTTGCGGCGGCTGGACTTGAGCGGCTTGGCGCGTTCTCAGACGAAAGATTTGACTTTACAAGAATTGATTTCAACACTCTCGTTCCCGCGCCTTGTCAGGGAATAATCGCAATTCAGTCGCGCGACGGTGAGCTTGCAAAAACTTTGTCCGCAATAAGTGATCGTGATACATTCATGTGCTTTGAGACAGAGCGAAAGGTGCTTGAACTGCTGAACGCAGGGTGCTCGTCACCGGCGGGCGCGGTGTCATACATAAAGGACGGAATCATCACTCTCACTGTTACCAGAAATCAGCACGAGGTAATTTCCGACATCGCACCTTCTGAGGAGCGTTTCACACTTGCAGAAAGGCTGATGAGCGCGCTGTGACGGGTTTTGTGTATATCATCGGTGCAGGCTGCGGGGCGTATGATCTGATAACCTTGCGCGGCCTGAGAGCACTGAAAAAGTGTGATGTTATTATTTACGACGCGCTTATCGACACATCTCTTCTCGGACACGCAAACGAAAATGCGGAGCTGATATGCGTCGGAAAACGTTCGGGAAAGCACAGCGCAACGCAGGAGGAAATAAATGCGATACTCGTTGAAAAAGCGCTTGCCGGACATACGGTAGCACGTCTCAAAGGCGGCGATCCGTTCGTGTTCGGGCGAGGCGGCGAGGAAATAAACGAGCTGCAAAAGCACGAGATACCGTTTGAGATAATCCCCGGCGTATCGTCTTCGATTGCTGTTCCCGAGCTCGCGGGAATACCTGTGACACACAGGAACGTGAGCCGTGCGTTTCACGTCATAACCGCCCACACAGCGGA
>JAFPUE010000123.1 GCA_017395555.1 Ruminiclostridium sp.
AAAAGTGGGCTTGACACCCTACGGCACGATGCCGTAAGGAAGTTTCCAAAAGCGCGCACGATGCGCGCATTAAAGAAACTTCCGATAAACCTAATGCAGTATTTCTAAGTCGCCTCTATGGGCGACTCCCATAGAAATGCAGTGGGGTTGGCGATATATCACTCAATAAATAAGAAAGACTGCTGAAACTAACAATTTCAGCAGTCATTTTTTGAACAAATCTCTGGAATCTGTCTCCCCATTGATGTGAGCTGAATAGTAGAGACGGGCTTCTACTTTTATCTGCGGCTGTCAATGAGTCGCCGCCTATGCAAGAGCTGCCCCTTAAAACTCACTTGTGCGGCGGATTTGTTTAGGGTGTCAAGCCCCCTTTTCCAAAGGGGGCTTGCGGGGTCACAGGGGCAGAGCCCCTTCTTAAAAAGTCTCGCTGCTCTCAAAACTCTCTCCAAAAGTCTTGAAAATCTTGCGAAAGGGCTTGCAATATTACGTATTTTATAGTATAATAATATGGATAATGTATATCTACGGGTAAAGAAAGGAAGATAATATGGATATTGCGACACTTGACCATATCTGCAAGCTGTCAAAGCTCAACTTCACCGAAGAGGAGCAGGAGAAGGCTCTTGCCGAGATGTCCGACATAATCGGACTTATGGACACCATAAAAGAATACGACATTACCTACGACGATACCAAGGATCATAACGAGATACGCTATGATGACCTGCGCAGGGATATCCCCGCTCCGTCCTTCCCGACGGAAAAGCTCCAGCAGAATACGGCTCCGCGCGACAATTGCTACGTCGTGCCGAAAATGATGGAATAACGGAGGGAAGATATGGATCTGAAAAATATTACAGTCGCAGGACTGCGCAAAATGCTCGACAGTAAGGAAATAAGCGCGAAGGAAGCGGCTTCCGAGTTTCTTGCCGAGATAAAGGCAAAGGACGGCTCCGTACTCTCGTACATCACCGTCACCGAGGACGAGGCAGCAAAGAATGCCGAAGCTGCACAGAAGCGCATAGATGCCGGTAACGCGGCTCCGCTCACCGGAATACCGCTCGCTTTGAAGGATAACCTCTGCACCGACGGAATCAGGACTACCTGTTCCTCAAATATGCTTGGCGATTTTGTTCCGCCGTACAGTGCAACTGCGGTTGAAAAGCTCGCTGAACAGGACTACACTCTTCTCGGCAAGGTCTCAATGGACGAGTTCGCAATGGGCGGCTCCACTCAGACAAGCGCTTTCGCTAAAACAAAGAACCCCTATAATACAGACTGCGTTCCCGGCGGTTCGTCGGGCGGCTCGGCAGCCGCGGTAGCCGCGGGCTTCTGTGCCGCGGCGCTCGG
Source organism: Ruminiclostridium sp. (assembly GCA_017395555.1). GTDB lineage: Bacteria > Bacillota > Clostridia > Oscillospirales > Ruminococcaceae > Ruminiclostridium_E. The sequence continues at coordinate 1,351 of JAFPUE010000123.1, forward strand.
AAGCGATACCGGCGGCTCGATACGTCAGCCCGCGTCATTCTGCGGCGTTACCGGCTTAAAGCCGACATACGGCAGAGTTTCGAGATACGGACTTGTCGCTTTCGCAAGCTCGCTCGATCAGATAGGCCCGATAGCGCGTACCGCCGAGGACTGCGGTATCATTCTCAACGCGATAGCGGGAGTTGACCCGAAGGACGCGACAAGCAGGAACGTGCCGTTCACCGACTTCAACGAAAAGCTCGGACAGCCGGTAAGCGGAATGAAGATAGCTATACCGAAGGAGTTCTACGGTGACGCTGTC
>JAFPUE010000124.1 GCA_017395555.1 Ruminiclostridium sp.
CGGTACTGCTCGTTTTCCGCATCCGTGCGCTCCTTGTCGAGTATCTGACCGTACATATCGGTCAGCATCTCTTTGAGCTGCTCGTTCTCACTCTTGTATTTCTGTGCGTTCACAAGAGTGTCGATCGTCTCGCCCACCCAGTCACTCACCGCTTTTCCGGCAGTAACGAACGGCTGCGCGATCGTTTCGAGCACGCTTCTCGGGAAGATTATGTTGTTTCCCGCGACTGCCGCGTAGATCATTACACCGAACACAAGCGCGAAGATACAGACTATTATCTTGAATTTTGTGCTCTGAAAAAAATCCTTCATACTTTATACCGGTTCCTTCTCAAAGGATCGTAAGTTCAATACTTATAAACTGCAAAAAGCGCTCCGGTACATAACCGGAGCGAATGTGAACAGATCAATACCGCGAGTCATCGTCGCTTAACACATCAATGAGCTTGTCGATGTTCTCAAGTACCTTTCCGGTACCGTCGGCAACACAGTCGAGCGGTCTTTCCGCTACCTTCACCGGCATTCCCGTTTCTTTCTTTATAAGCCTGTCAAGCCCTTTGAGCAGCGCTCCGCCTCCCGCAAGCATTATACCCTGGTCTATTATGTCGGCGGAAAGCTCCGGCGGGGTCTTTTCAAGCGTGACCTTTATAGCTTCGATAACGTGGCTGAGCGGTTCGAGAAGTGCTTCGCGTATCTCCGCACTCGTTATCGTGATGTTCTCCGGCAGACCGTTGAGCAGGTTCCTGCCCTTGATCTCCATATCCGGCTCGTGGTCTGAATACGGGTACGCCGAGCCTATTGCTATCTTTATATTCTCTGCCGTGCGCTCGCCTATCAGTAAGTTGTAGCGCTTCTTGATGTAGTTGATTATCGCGTTGTCGAACTCGTCGCCGGCAACTCTCACCGAGCGCGAAGTTACGATACCACCCAGCGATATCACCGCCACCTCGCTCGTGCCGCCGCCGATATCGACGATCATGCTGCCTGTCGGCTCCGCAACCGGCAGACCGGCTCCTATTGCCGCAGCCATGGGTTCTTCGATGATCGAGACCCGTTTCGCACCTGCGCTCTGTGCGGCTTCCTTTACAGCGCGGCGCTCTACCGCCGTTACTCCGGACGGTATGCAGATTATTACGCGCGTCTTTACGAATTTTCTGCGCTTGACGGCTTTGGAGATGAACTCCTGAAGCATACTCGTGGTCATGTCGAAGTCCGCGATAACGCCGTCTTTCAGCGGTCTTACCGCAACGATGGAGCCAGGTGTCCTGCCTATGACATCCTTTGCTTCCTGTCCGACATATCTAACCCGTTCATATTTTACGTCAACCGCAACAACACTCGGCTCGCGTATTATAATGCCTTTTCCGCGCATATATACGAGCGTGTTCGCCGTTCCGAGATCTATTCCTATATCCTTGGTAAACATATTTACTCTTTGCTCCGTTCAATGATTTAACTGCAAAGATTATTATAGCACGATTTACCCTCGGTTACAACTCAAAAATAACAAGAATTTTACGGAATATTGCGGAATTATTTTAGTCAATTTACACACACGGTACGAAATACCGCGTAAAACCGCGTTTTTTCGCTATTTTCCCGTCGAGCCGAAGCCCCCAGAACCTCTTTGAGTTTCGCTTAACTCGTCGGCTTCAACGAAGTCGGTGTCTATGACCGGCATCACCACAAGCTGCGCGATCCGGTCACCGTTTCTTATCGTGTACGGCTCGGAGGAATGGTTTATCAGCGGGACCTTGACCTCTCCGCGGTAGTCGCTGTCGATCACGCCGACACAGTTTGAGAGCGAAACGCCGTATTTTGAAGAAACAGAGCTGCGCGGGAACACGAACCCGGCGCTCTTGGAATAAGGTATCTCAATCGCGATACCCGTCGGTATCAGCTTTCTCTCGCCCGGAGCAAGTATCTCGTCCTTATCAAGGCACGCGTACAGGTCACAGCCCGCGCTTCCTTCTGTCGCACGGAACGGTATTCTTGCATTTATGTTCATCTTTTTGACCTTTATGTTCAATTATTTCACTCCCCTGTAATACAATCCCCTTGTTAGATTTTCCGCTTCGGCAGGCTTATCCTGCGCGTAAAGCTCTATGATCGGCAGTATATCGGTCTCGTCCGTAAACCGCAGCACCGCAAAATCGGTATGAAACTCGTTCAGTCGCCCGTTCAGCATCAGCACGTCGCTGTTCAGTATCTCAACGGTGTTGTCCGAGCAGATGACCCGGAGCCTGTTACCCTTCCTGTCGGTTATAGCTTCGCCGCAGTTAGGCTTTCCGCAGGGCTTTCCGTCCCGTATCGGGCACCGCCTGTTCAGCATGAGCGGCAGCCGCCCATAAGCGACAAACCCGGTCTTTACCGGCTTTTCGATACTGTTTATCCTGCGGACGGTAAGCTCGGGAGAAAGAATGATATCCCGGACTCCGCAATCCGCCAGAAAACGCGCTGTGACGCTGTTTGTGCAGTTCAGTCTGTTCCCGCCGCATATCTCATAGCCCGTTCTTTTCAGCAGCTCGATATGCCCGACAGTGTGAGCCAAAGCCCTTGTAAATCCGGCTTTGCGCAGATCTGCAAGCTCCTGCTCCGTCTTTTCCTCGCAGTCCGCAAGGTATTCCGGAGGCAGCAGTATGACCCGCTCCGCATATTCGTCAAGCGGCTCTCCGGCAAGCCTCATCGGCACATACACCGCCGCTATGTCCTCACAGCCGAGCGCCTGCTCAAGCTGCTCCGGCGTATATACCCATGCCCTCAGTTCTATGCCGCTCACTCCTCTTCCGCCAGCGTTCCACGTCGTATAAGCTCCTCCGCGTTTTTCAGCGTTATCTCGCTGCTTCCGCCGGAGATCAGCCGCGCGACTTCAACGACTTTTTCATCATAATTCAAGCTATGTACAGTTGTATATGTGCGGCTTTCGTCTGTATTCTTCTGTATCAGCAGGTGGTTGTCCGACAGAGCCGCTATCTGCGCAAGATGCGTTACACACAGCACCTGCCGCTTCTGCGCTATCTCGGACAGCTTTGTGCCTACCTTTCGCGCCGCCCTGCCGCTGATACCCGTGTCTATCTCATCAAATATCATCGTCGGCGTGTCATCGTTGTCCGCCGAGACGCTCTTTATCGCCAGCATTATGCGCGAAAGCTCGCCGCCCGATGCCGCCTTTGCTATCGGCTTTAAATCCTCGCCCTTGTTCACCGAGATCATCAGCTCAACATTATCCATGCCGTTCACCGTGATCTTGCCCTGCGTGATATCGAACCGCAGCCGCACGTCCGGCATATCAAGGAACCGCAGCTGCTCCGTTATTTCCTCGGTCAGCTTCTCCGCTGCCTTCTTTCGCAGCTCGGATATCTCGCCTGCCGCCGCTTTCAGCTCCTCAGCCGCACGGTGACGCTCCTCGTTCAGTGCGGCAAGCGTGTTGTCGCATTCCGAGAGCTCGTCGAGCTCCTTTTTCCATTCCTCGCAAAGATCGAGTATCTCGTCCGTTTCAAGCGAATACCGGCGTTTCAGCCACAATATCCCGCTCATCTTCTCCTCAAGCGCCTGCAGGCTGCCCGTTTCGTCCTCGTCTGGCAGCAGTGCGCTTATGTCCGCGCTTATGTCGCGCAGCTCCAATGTCATCGCCGAAAGCCGCTCCGAAAGTGAGCTGCACTCCGGCACATACTTTGATATCCCGTTCAGCAGCTTTGCCGCGGCTTCGGCAAGATCAGCGGCACCTCTGTCGCTGTCGCTGCCGCCCGTCTGTCCCGCCGCACCCGAAAGTGCCGCCGTTATCTCTTCAAGATTGCGCGCCCGGTTCAGCTTCTCGGTTATTACCGCCTCGTCGCCCTTTCTGATACCGAGCTTTTCCACCGCCTCAATATCCGCGGTCAGCTTCTCAATACGCTCGTCCTTGCGCTCATTCTCGGCTTCGAGCTGCTTTATCCGCCTGTTCAGCGCCGAAAACCCGCGGAATTTCTCCGCATACCGCGCGAGCTTGTCCGAAAGTCCGCCGCAGCCGTCCAGCAGCGCCCGCTGGTTTGCAGTATCGGTGAGTATCCGGCTGTCCTGCTGACCGTGAATGTCGATCAGCCCCGATGTTATGTCTTTGAGCAATGCTGCCGTTGCGGGCATTCCGTTTATCCGCACCTGACCCTTGCCGTCCGCGGAGATATCCCGCTTTATCAGCAGCTCTCCGTCCGCGGGATATCCGTTCTCCGTGAGCTTCGCCGCAACGGCTTCCGGTACGCTGTCAAACAGCGCCGTTACACTCGCACGGCTCTCTCCGGTACGGATAAGCTCCTTGTGCGCTCTTCCGCCGAGCACGGCGTTTATCGCGCCGATAAGGATACTCTTTCCGGCACCGGTCTCTCCCGAAAAGACGTTGAAATTATCGGTGAATGAGATATCCGCCTTTTCTATGACCGCAAGATTTTCAATATACAGTTCCTTTAACATTCCTTACCTCGGATCACACCATTCCCTTTAGCATCGCGGTGAGCTTCTTCGCATCGCTCTCCGTCCGGACAAGAATAAATATCGTATCGTCGCCGGAGATCGTACCGACAACATTCTCGATATTCATGCTGTCGAAGGTGGCGCACGCCGCGTTAGCAAGACCCGAATGGCACTTTACGCAGACGATATTGCCCGCGCAGTCTATACGGGTCACGGACTGGCTGAATATATTCTCGAAATGCCGCTTATTTGCTGTTCTCGCGCGCATATAGCAGCTCACTCCCGTATCGGAGACCGCCTTTTCGAGCACAAGCTCGTTGATATCGCGCGATACTGTCGCCTGCGTCACGGAATATCCGCGTTCGAGCAGCTTCTGCCGCAGCATTTCCTGATTTTCTATCTCAAATTCGGAGATCAACGCAAGTATCTCCGCCTGCCGCTGTCTTTTCATAACCCTTTACTTTCCTTTATTTGAGCGGAGTCATCAGCTTTTCACTGACCGTCGTGTAGAAGCTCTTCTCTCCGAGCTCCGCGATGCGCAGAGCATACGGGGATTTTCTGATAACGAGCATATTTTCTGCGGCAAACTCCGTTCCGCGTGAGCCGTCAATGCTCATATTCACCCGGCTTCCCTCATACGCCGCATAACTTACCGTGACTTCGTCGCCCGCGCCGAATATCATCGGGCGGTTGAGCAGCGTGTGCGCACACAGCGGTGTAAGCAGTATGCACTCAACCGTCGGCTCTATTATGGGTCCGCCCGCGGAAAGCGCGTAAGCCGTCGAGCCGGTAGGCGTGCTGAATATCAGTCCGTCCGCCCTCACCTTCGTGACCGTGGTGCCGTTTATCCTTACCGTAAATTCCGGCAGCTTCGAGTTCACGTCCTTGAACAGAACAATATCGTTGAGCGCCGTGGAGGTTTTGCCCGAAAGCTCCGCCGAGAGCATCATTCTCGTGCTGAACGTGCAGCTCCCGTCCGCGATAGCCGACAGCTTATCGAGGCAGTCGATGTCGAGCGAGGTCATAAACCCGAGTCTGCCCGTATTTATGCCGATAAGAGGTTTTCCGGCAAGTGCCGCTTTCCTGCCCCATTTGAGCATCATTCCGTCGCCGCCGACAGTCAGCAGCATATCACATCCGCCGATAATGTCCCCGCTCATATATTCCGCTCGCTCATCACGGTACAGCTCACTTACGCTCTCGTCAAAGACCGGCGTTAAGCCGTTTTCTATAAGTGCCGCTGTCACGGACGGGAGCGCCGCCATGCTTTTTTCCTTTTCCTTGCATGGACATACAAATATCTTCATTTTCCGGTATTCTCCTTAAGGTACGATACAGTGCATAAGAAATTCCCTGTTGCCGTCGCCGCCAGTTATCTTCGAAGGGACGGTGCGTATATCGGTAAACCCGAGCTGTGCCGCAAACTCACAGACCTCGTCCGCCGCCTTCTTTTGCAGCTTCGGGTCTTTAACCACTCCGCTCTTGCCGAGCTTCACCCTGCCGAGCTCGAACTGCGGCTTTATCAGCAGCGCGCATACCGCCTTTTCCGCGGCAAAACGCGGTATAGCCGGTATTATCTGTTTGAGCGATATGAACGAAACATCGGCTGCTATGAACCCGGCTTTTTCGGGTATCCGCGCCTCGTCGGCAAGTCGTATGTCAAGGTTTTCGAGCGATATCACGCGGCTGTCGTTGCGCAGCTTTTCCGCGAGCTGTGATGTTCCCACATCCACCGCGTAAACTTTTTCCGCGCCGTTTTGCAGCATACAATCCGTGAACCCGCCGGTAGATGCACCGATGTCAAGGCACACACACCCGCGCGGACTTATACAGAATGCTTCAAGCGCCGTTTCGAGCTTCAATCCGCCGCGCCCGACATATTTCGTCAGCGCGGAATCCTCCGAAACTGTGATAACATCGGTCTCCTCGCAAAGCTCGGACGGTTTCGCGATCTGAGTTCCGTTGACCGTGACGCTGCCCTCTTTTATCAGAGCAGCCGCGGCAGTCCGGCTTTTCGCGAGCCCCTTTTCCGTAAGTAATATATCAAGCCTTTTCTTCATTTGTTACCGATCCTTTTCAAAGGCATAAAAAGCTTGGGCTACATCAAATTCAGAACAGCGGCAAAGCCGCAACAACAATTATCAATTGTCAACTGTCAATTATCGTTCACCGCGCGGACTATCCCGGCGCGGTCAAGCCCCGCCTGTGCGAGCTGTGTGTCAACGTCGGCGGCTGCGGGCGGCGCAGTAAGAGCCGTCAAACGATATTTTCCCGAAAATCCGCGCTCATAAATTGCGGAAAGGAACTTCTCGCCGATTCCGCCGTTCTTCATGCTTTCCTCAAAGAACAGCACCCGCTTGTAGCCCGCAGCGGTCTCGGCAGCTTCCTCCGGTATCGGGAATATCTTTAAGAGCGTCAGCGTATCCGCGCCTTTGATACCGGAGATATTGCGGGATATCCTTCCGTAGGTGACGATAAGCGTGTCCGCCTTTTCCGGCTCGCTCCGTTCATAGAAGAAATCCTGATATTCCGCCGCGTATCCAGTGTGGCAAAGCCCTCTCGGATAACGTACAACAGCTATCCCGTCCGAAGCATTCAGCGCCCTGTCAACGCAGAGCTTCAATGTCGCTTCATCGGCCGGTGACCAAATCTCGGTATTCGGTACCGTCGTCAGCATCGGCACGTCGTATATTCCCTGATGTGTCTCGCCGTCTTCGCCGACAAGTCCCGCCCGGTCAACGAACAGCACTATATGCTTCTTCTCTATCGACGCTTCGTGCAGCAGCTGATCGCAGCATCGCTGTAAAAATGTCGAATAAACCGCGAATACCGGCAGCATACCCTGTGATGCGAGCCCGCAGCAGAATGTGAGCGCGTGCTGCTCGGCTATGCCGACATCGAAAAAGCGCTCCGGGAAATTCTGCGCGATATGCTCCATACCCGTTGCGTATTTCATCGCGGCGGTAACAGCGCATATCCGCTCGTCATTTCCGGCATACCCCGCGAGCGTCCTGCCGGCTATCTCGGAAAAGCTCCTGTTTCCGGCACTTCGGCGGTCACGGCGCGGTATGCCGTGGTACTCGCCGGAATTTAGCTCCGCGGGCTTGTAGCCCTTTCCCTTTTTCGTCTTTATATGCACGATACACGGCTCGTTCGTTATCTTCGCTATCTCGAACATCTCTATCAGCTTACCGAGATCGTGTCCGTTCACGGGTCCGTAATATTTCAGTCCGAGTATCTGGAAGATATTGCTCTGGTATATCGCAAACTTGACGAGGTCCTTCGTGCCGCTCAGAGATTTGGATATCTCCTTGCCCACAGGTGAATGTGACAGGAACTCCTTGACCGCTTCTTTTTTGTCATAATAAGAACGCGTCGAGCGCATACGGGTGAGGTAATCCGCTACGGTACCCTTGCTGCGGGATATCGACATCTCGTTGTCGTTGAGCACGATTATCAGATTGCCGCAGTCCCTGCCGATATTGTTAAGTCCCTCGTATGCCTCGCCGCCTGTCAGCGCACCGTCCCCTATAACGGCGATAACGTTCCCCGGCTTGCCTTCGAGCTTCATAGCCTGCGCTATTCCAAGCGCCGCCGAAACGGAAATGCTGCTGTGACCGCCGATAAACGCGTCATGCTCGCTTTCCGAGCAGCGCGGAAAGCCGGAGATACCGCCGGAGGAACGCAGTGTCCCGAAGCTGTCATATCTTCCCGTTATTATCTTGTGCGTGTAGCACTGATGCCCCACGTCAAACACTATCTTGTCCTCCGGCGTATCAAAAACGCTGTGCAGGGCAACGGTAAGCTCCACCGTGCCGAGGTTGGAGGCAAGATGCCCGCCCGTACCGGAGACCTTTTCTATCAGAAAAGCCCTTATCTCTTCGCAGAGCTGCTTTTTCTCGGCAAGATCAAGGCTTTTTATATATTCTGGTGAAATTTTATCCGACAAAAGCATATCAGCTTTTCCCTTCGTTTATTTTCGATCGGTTCAAACAGGAAATACAAATCCTATCAGTATGCCGAGCAGCGCTCCGCAGAGCACCTGTATCGGCGTATGTCCGAGGAACTCCTTGAGATCCTTGAGCTCTTCGCCTTCATTCTTCTCGGACTCGATATCAACTTCCTCATCGAGCTTCTCGACGATCTCGTCGTCGAGCTTATCCACTATCTTGCGCAGCCTGTTTATCTCACGGGCGTGCTGTCCCGCTTCACGGCGAACTCCGCACGCGTCGTACATTACTATGAACGCGAACGATATCGCGAGGGACGCTTCCACCGAGTTCACACCGCGCACACGGGAGGTTGCCATTGCAAGCGCGCATACGAACGCTGAATGAGACGACGGCATTCCGCCCGCGCCCCAGATACGTTCAAGTCTGAAAGTCCTGTACTTGATCGCGTATATTATCGTTTTCAGCACCTGCGCCGTGAGCCAGCTCGTTGCCGCAGCAGCAAGAACAACATTGATAAAATCCGACATATTACTTTTTCCTTCCGAGAAGCATTTCCGTGAGCTGCTTCACAAATTCGCTGCCGTTAAATGCTGCGAGTGCAGCGGCAGCCTTTTCCGTATATTCCCTCGCGGCTTTTTCCGCCCGTTCAAGCCCGTATATACGGACATAAGTGTGCTTGTCATTATCGGCATCGTTGCCGGTCTGTTTACCGAGCACTTCCGTGCTCCCCGTCACGTCAAGTATATCGTCCGTGATCTGGAACGCGAGCCCGAGGTTTTCCGCATATTCCGAGGCGTATTTAACATACCGCTCCTCGTCCGGGCTTTGAGCGCAGTAAACTCCGCACAGACACGCCGCCTTTATCAGCGCCGATGTCTTCATCGAGTACATCGACAGCAGCAGCTCGCCGGAAAGCTCCTCGCCCGCCTTTGCGGTATCTATCTGCTGCCCGCCCGTCATTCCTTCCGTTCCGCACAGATGCGAAAGCGCACGTATGCACTTTACTGCGGCGGACGGTGATATCGTTTTGCTTGACGCTATCCGCTCGAACGGCAGTATCGCGAGCGCGTCTCCCGCCAGAAGTGCCGTCGTCTCACCGAACGCCTTGTGGCAGCTCGGCTTCCCGCGGCGCAGATCGTCGTTGTCCATGCACGGCAGATCGTCGTGTATCAGCGAGAACGTGTGCATATATTCCACAGCACAGGCGGTATCGAGAGCCTTGTCCGGGTCACCGCCGCACATCTCGCAGAACGCGAGCGTAAGCACCGGTCTTATTCGCTTTCCGCCGGCAGAAAGGCTGTATTTCGCGGCTTTTATCACATCTCCCTGCGGGAGCGTTTCATCCGGGAAGATCTCATAAAGCCGTTCTTCGACTTTTTTTATGTATGCTTCGAGCTTTTCCATTCAGACCGCACCGCCGTTATCTATCTTCTCTATCTCAAGCTTCGCGTTTTCTATCTCGTTTTTGCAGACCTCGGTGAGCTTCGCGGCTTCGGAATACAGCGCAACCGCTTTTTCGAGCGGCAGCTCACGGTCATCCATTTCCGCAGATATCTCGTTCAGCCTTTTATACGCTTCTTCAAACTTCATTTCAACTGTCCTTTTCAGAGCTCTCGACTACGGCATCAACTACGCCGTCCGACAGCTTTATCCTTATTTTATCGCCCTTTGAGACATCTTCTGCGCTCATCAGAGCCTTTCCCTCGCGATACGTTATCGAATAGCCTCTCATCAGCACGGCAAGCGGGTTGAGCGCTTCGATCACCGCCGCAGTATGTGCGAACGAACGTTCCCGCTCGTTTATCAGCGTCTTCATTCGGGAATGTATCTTATCCGTGACGGAAATAAGCCGCTGCTCGTCATTTTTCAGCCTTTGTCCGGGACTTTTCGCTCTTATCTCCGAGCCGGCGAGCCTTACCGCCACAGTCTTGTTGTCAATGATACGCTGCAGCGATATACCTATGCTGCGCTTTTTCGCTTCGAGCGTATCAACCAGCGCCCTCATATCCGGCACGGCTATCTCCGCAGCAGCGCTCGGTGTGGGTGCGCGCATATCCGCAGTGAAATCGGCTATCGTGAAGTCTATCTCATGCCCAACCGCAGATATCGTGGGTATCGGGCTCGCATATACCGCGCGGGCTACCGACTCGGCGTTGAATGCGGACAAGTCCTCCGCAGAACCGCCGCCTCTGCCGAAAATTATCAGATCGGCGTTCGTCTTTCCCGCCTTTTCAAACGCGGAGACTATCGACTCCGGCGCAGTCTGACCCTGCATCATCGCCGGTATCAGCAGTATCTTCACCTGCGGACAGCGCCTGCCGATTATATTCAGTATGTCCTGCAGAGCCGCGCCGGATTCCGACGTTATCACGCATATCCGCTCCGGCATCTTCGGCAGCGGTCTTTTGCGGGAGAACAGACCCTCGGCTTCCAGCTTGGCTTTGAGCTTCTCGAACTCGACAGCCTGCTCACCGGCACCGTCCTCCGTAATGTCCGCGACGATTATCTGGTAGTAACCTCCGGCTTCGTAGCAGCTCACATTGCCGCGTACCACGACAGCCATACCGTCCTCCGGCTTTATCTTTAGGCGCGAGGCGTTTCCGCGGAACATCACCGCTCTTATCGCGGCGCGTTCGTCCTTCAGCGTGAAGTAGATGTGTCCCGATCGCGCGTTCGGACTGTAATTCGAGATCTCGCCCTTGACGCAGATATCCTCGAACGTCTTTTCCCCGCGTATCATCGAGAGTATCTTCCCGCTGAGCTGTCCGACGGTCACGGTCATAGGTTTAATCGGCATCTTTGCCCAGCTTTCTTATGTAGTTTCCGAGCACGCCGTTTATGAACGCGCTGTCCTTCTTCTCCGCGTACTTCTTCGCAAGCTCAACCGCTTCATTTACGGCAGCCTTCGCGGGTATCTTGTCACCGCGGTAGGTCATCTCGTATATCGCAAGACGCAGTATGGTCTTGTTCACCTTCGAGATACGCGCTACCTCACGGGTCTCGCTGTACTCTGCGATTATCCCGTCAAGCTCCTCGTACTTCTCCGCGACAGCCTTCGCAGTTTTCACGGTCTCACCGGTCATCGCCATTTCATACGCTTCCTCGCAGGCTCCGGCAAGCTCGTCCATATCCGTTCCGGATATCTCGTTCTGATACAGCAGAAGGAATACACCTTCTCTTATTTCATGCTTTGTAAGTCTTTCACTCATATTGATGTTCCTATTCAATTTCTTCATGAACGTCAAGCAGCCCTCCGCAGATACGGAGGGTCACTCTTCTTATTTTCCTGTTATGCCAACGATCTTGACATTGACCTTTGCTACCGCTATACCCGTCATGTTCTGCACGGAAGATTTCACATGCTCCTGAACGGCTCTTGCCACCTCATACGCCTTATGTCCGAGCTCCGTCACGATAGATATATCTATTATCGCCGCTTCTGAACCGAGCTTCACACGTATCGGCGGGATTATCTTAGACGAAAGCGGTGCTCCGCCCACTATCGCGAGCCCGTTCTTTGAGTTGACCGCAACGCCTTCTACCTCCGCGGCAGCCGTTTCGGCTATGCTTACAAGTACGTTTGCGGCTACCTTGAGAGAACCTGACGTGCTGCCATTGATGCTGTTATCCATGACCTTACCTCCGAATTTATGCAGTAAATTTGCCAATAACACATTATTATTTACCATTATACCACAAAAATTCAAAATATACAACTATTTTATTTCAACTATTGTAATATTTTCGGCAGGTACAGCAATTTCACCTAAAAGTGTGCTCTTTATTTGTGCAGCCTGTGCATTATCCAGCCCGGCTGTCTTTACCACAACGTTAGCTGTAGTGTCGGTGATATAGCAAAGAGCGTCGGAGAAGCCCTGCGCTTTGAGGAGATTTTCGATCTTGGTCTCGCGCTCAATGTTGCTGCTGACCTCGCGGACGTCCTCGGAGATAACGGCAAGCTCGTCGCTTGTGCTGTCGCCGCCGTAATAGAAGCTCTGGAGCACCTCTATCGACTCGTCACGGCTTTTCTGCTTGTCGAGACGCGCCTGCGCGAAGTATTCGTCCGATTCCTCCGAACCGAGGCTGACGGTCTTATCCGAGGTCTCCGCACCCACAAAGCGTATCTCCCCGTATGTCGCAGTCTCCGTGCCGTCGGCTGTGCTGTCCGCCGTCTCTACCTTCTGCGCTCCGGAATACAGATAGTTCACATAAAGCGCCGCCCCGAGCAGCAGCGCAAGCCCGGCTGCCGCGATCTGCTTCTTTCCGATGATAAGATTGAGCCTTTTTTTGAATATTTTCATGTTCTTCCTCCGTTTATGTAAAATTGACCGCGCGGAAATTCGTCATATTCCCGCGTCAGCCTTCCGCAACGCTCACGCGAAGCGAGTTAATACCGAATACACCGGTGACCGCATTCACCACCCTCTCACGAACGTCCGCCCTGCCGCCGCCCTCGCACACGACTATCACTCCCCGTACCTCGGGAGCCGTGACCGAGAGCACCATATCCGAGTTTCTGCCGTACTGCATCTGCTCCGATGTGCCGAGCGTCACCATGACCTTCACCTCGCCCACACCGTCTATATCGGACAGGATCTCAGCGAGCCGTTCCTCAAGACCGCGTTCCTGCTCGGCGATATGCTGCGAGGACGATAACGCGGTGTCCTGCTTTTTGCCGCTTCCGGAAAATATACCGCCGAAAGCTGTAAGCAGTATCAGCGCCGCACCCGCGATCATTATCAGCTTCAGAGCCTTCTCGCTTTTCAGAAGCTCTTTTATCTCTCCCATGCCTATTACAGCTCTCATTGATCTTCCCGTTCCTTTTTTGCCTGCGGCGCAAGCTCCGCGGTCACAGCAGTTCCGTATCCCGCGATACGCCTTGTGATCGTGACCGCTCTTTGCGCGTTCGCATCATAGTCGCTCACACTTCCGAAAACAAGCTTTATTTCACTAATAGATATGGTGCCGCTGTCCGAAATATTCACGTCTATGTAAATTTTTTCCGGCGCTGCCCCCTCTTCCGCGAGCTTTTTGTATATCGCCGTTCGCAGCGCATCGGCTGTCTTTTCCTCCGCAAGCCCGAATACCTGCACTGTATAGTCGTTGTACGACAAGTCGGCTTCAAGAATATCCGAAATATCCCATGCCGTGTTAAGCCCACTCAGCGCGTTTATGACGATCACGGCGAAAAAGCATGATACCAGCAGCTTCACCTGCGCCGAGAATCTGTCCGACGGTATCAGCGCCTTATATACCGCGGTTATCACAGCGGCGGCACATATCGAAAAAAGCATTTCCTTCATACCGCACCTCATGATCTGCAAAACGCGAGCAGCAATGCCGACGAGACAGTGACAAACAGAAAAAAGCACGTCAGAGACGCGATTATCACCGACATAACATTCTCTCCCGACTTCACTATCCTGCCTGCCGCGCCGCACCCGAACAAGTCGCTTATCACACCGGCGGCGAACAGCAGGAATTTGTAGCATACCGCCGTGACAGCCGCCGGCATCACCATACACGCGCCCGCAGCTATCCCGAAGCCGCCTATCCCCGTTTTCAGCAGAGAGATGCTGCCGGATACCGCCGAGAGCGCTTCGGAGGCGGCTCCGCCGACGATAGGAACAGCGGACGATACCGCAAATTTCAGCGTCTTCATTGCCGCATTGTCCGAAGCGGACGTTATCACCGTCTGCACCGACAAAATCCCCAGAAACAGCGTCATTATAAGCCCGAGTCCCCAAACCACGAACTTTTTTATCCCCTCTCCCAGACGATCAAGTCCGAGATCGGGGTCTGCGCTGCCAGCGGCGGTAATGCCTATAATACAGCTCGTGAGCGGGATTATCACGGACGATGTGAGACGCGCAAGCACCTGTATCGCGGTAAGCGAGACGGAGCTGAATACCGCAGCCGATGCAGTATGTCCGCCCGCCGCGGTCACTCCCGCTATAACCGGTATGTAAACGAGCATAAAATCTGAAATTCCCGCAAACGCCGCGCTTGCGACATCGAGTATTTCGCTCATATAGACCGATATCACAGCCGCACACGACAGCGATGTCACAAGCGGATATATCTTCCCTACTGTCCCGCCTGACGCGTCGCTTACTCCCGACAGCAGCGACGCGAGCAGTATCACAGCTGTCACCGCCCCGAACATTTTCAGCGGCTTCTCCGCGTTTTCCGTTACAAGCTCCGCTATCGTCCCGAAAATGTCGCTTACCGGCAGGTCTCCCGCTCCGCCCTCCGGCGTTATCCCGCTTTCGTCCAGCATTTCCGCAGCGTCCGGCGGCAGCGCATCGTACAGCTCGTCCGTTCCGAACTGCGCACCGCATACAAAGCACAGTGCCGACATGAACACAAGAACAGCCGGCAGTACGGTAAGCACACGGATGATTTTTGACTTCATAAGATAAGTTCCTTTACTATCCCGAATATCGCGGAAAACAGCGGCACGGATATCAGCAGCACCGCCGTTTTTCCCGCAAATTCTATCTTTGACGCGATCGCGCCTTCACCGCTGTCACGGCAGCTCTCCGCGGCAAGCTGCGTTATCACACATACCGCAAGCGCCTTCATCAGCACCGCGATATATGCGCTGTCCGTGCCGGAGGCTTCCGCCAGCTCCCCGATAAGCTCTGTCAGCGGGTCTATTGCGGACAGCACGGCATACAGTATAAGCAGCGACGCGGCAAGCGACACAAACAGCCCGAATTCCCCACCGAACCGCTTCAGCACGGCAGATATCGCCGCGGCAATAATTCCTGTGCCGATAATCGCAAAAATGTTCATTTTCTTCAGATCCTTTACAACCCGAATACTTCCCTTACTGTTTCAAACAACGTGCCGATCTCGCCTATCAGCATCATAAGCACAACCACAAGTCCCGCTATCGTTGTCATCATAGCCTGCTCGTCCTTTCCGGACTTTTTCAGCAGTATATCGAGCACCGCGACTATTATGCCGACTCCGGCTATCCGGAATACCAGATCAATATTCATTGAACCACCACTTTTTTTATTTCCTGTTCAGATTATAATTATCCCCGCGCCTATTCCGCAGAGTGTCCAGACGCTCATAAGAGTGCGGGACTTGCGGGTACATTCGAGCTCCGCCGCTTCAAGCTCGCGGCTTATCATCGTTCCGCCGAGTGCGAGCATCGAAAGCTGTCCCTCTGTGTCCGTACCGCCGAGCCTGCACCCGATATCCGCGAGTATCCGCCTGTCGTTATCGGAAAAGAACGGCGTGGTATCGGCTGCCGCCGTCCATGCTTCCTGTGCGGTAAGCCCGCCGTTCATTCCCGCCGCCGTCCTTTTCAGGAACGTGCAGTCCGAGTATGCGCTCTCACCCGATATCTCCGCGATAAGCTCGGTCAGCGGCATAGCCGTATAACGTATCTTAGCCGACATTTCGTCAAGCACATTAAGCACCGAGCGTAACATTCTGCACCGCTGTCTGAGCGCCGACGAGAACGCGGCTCCTGCCGCGGTACAGATCATTGCCGCTGCCGCAGCTTCCAATATCCTCACTGCCGTTTACTCTCCATAACCCTTTTACTCTGCCGATATCGCCGCCGCCCGAAAGCAGCGCGGCGTAGTTTACCGCGCCCGAATCCGTAAGCGCCCGTACAGCGGAATTCTGCGCCGCTTCCGCCATACTCCCGCAATGCACCGAAAGTATCAGCTTCACGCCCCTGCCTGCACATTCGGCAAGCTCTTCGTATTCCGACATTACCTCGTCACATATCAGGTATTCGGGTGACATGAGCCGCACCGCACGCATTATCCCCTCTTTTTTCGGGAACATATCCAGCACGTCGCAGTTCACGCCGATATCGTTCTGCGGCACTCCGCGATACATTGCCGCTATCTCACCGGTCTCGTCGATAATCACTGTCTTTGCGAACGACGAGATTATCCGCGCACAGTCACGAAGCATCGTGGTCTTTGCGCTCAGCGGCGGTCCGAGCAGCACAAGCCCTTTCATTCCGCTTTCAAGTGCGGCAAGACTCACGAGCTTCTCGGCTATTCCCTTATGCTCCGCGGCTATTCGAAGATTGACCGAGGATATGTCCTTCATTGCCGTTACCCTGTCTCCGTGCGTCACGGCTGTGCCGACAAGTCCCGCTCTGTGACCACCGCGCAGAGTTATACGTCCCTCCGAAAGCTCACGCTCCGCACTGTACAGCGAATAACCGCAGAAATGCTTCACACACGCGCTTATATTATCCGCCGTCACCGATGTTCCCGTGCAGGTATGACGGCGGGAAGGCGTTTCCACTATCACCGGGCGTCCTGTCCGCAGCCGTATCTCACAAGCGCTTGCAGCAATGTCCGGCGGCACCGAGCGGAGCGAGTTCACAAACGGCGGGAGCATTGACGCGGCTTCAAAAAACTTTTCCGATATGTTCATTTTACCCGTCCTTTTCTTTTTTCTATGTTGTATTTTATGTTCACAGGGACAAGGTTAGAACCTCATGTTTTTTGCATAATAAAAACTCCCGATATGAAATTCGGGAGTTTTGATATTTATTATTATAATTTTATGCGCGATTGATTCCCTCGTTCGCCCTTATGCCGTTTTCGAGCATATCCTCAAAATCGGCGACGGGAATAGGTCTCGCGTAGAAAAAGCCCTGTGCTGTATCGCACTTGCTCTTGCGGAGGAAATCCACCTGCTCCATGGTCTCGATGCCCTCGCAGATAATGTCGATGTGCATTTTGTCCGCCATATCCATAACGCTCGAAAGCACGATATCGTCCTTCTTTTCGATATGGTCTCCGGAGAAGAAGCCCTTGTCTATCTTCAGAACGTCAACCGGCATATTCCTTAGCAGCGAGAGTGACGAGTAGCCTGAACCGAAATCGTCTATCGAGACACGGAAGCCGAATTTACGAAGTCCGGCGAGCACCCTTATTGCCGCGTCCTCGTTCGCTATAAACACGCTCTCGGTAAGCTCAAGCTCGATAAGCGCAGGATCTATGCGATATCTTCGCACCATTTCCTTTATTTTCACCGTAAAGTCGCTGCCGAGCATATGTATTCGTGATACGTTGACAGAGATCGGGATAGGCTCCTTGCCGGAGTCAATGCGGCGGCGAAGATACTTGCATACCTCCTCGTACACGAAAAAGTCGATCTTCACAATATATCCGTTCTTTTCGAGGAACGGTACAAAGCTGTCCGGGGTAACTATTGTGCCGTCGGGCTTTACCCAGCGCACAAGAGCCTCGGCTCCCACGATCTTGTCCTGCGACACGGAGACCTTCGGCTGGAAGAACACCTTAAATTCGCTGTTTTTCAGCGCCTTCATAGCGTCCGCAGCCATTTCAATCGTCTTGTTCAGCTCCTCGCGCATTTCCGGCTTATACACGCTGCATATCGCTATATTATGCTTCTTGGAATACTTCAGCGCGAGATTGGCTTTGTCGTAAGCTGTATCGAAATCGAACGTTACCGACATATCCGGGATATAGGCACTCGCCATTATGCCGAAGCTGGTTCTTCCGCCGGCAAGCATATCGTTTGTAGAAAAGCGTCGGGTGAAGTCCTCAAACTCAGACACGATATTGTCGCTGTACTCCGCGAATGCGCAGAAATGATCGGCTTCAACCCTGCACACAAAACGTATCTTATCCGAGAAATATGTGAACGCGGAAGCGAAGTTTTTCAGCAGCTCGTTGCCCGCCTTATAGCCGTACCGGCTGTTCACATAGCTGAAATTCGAGAAGTCCGCCATAAGGAACACGAATTTGTCGTTCTCGAACACATTCTCCATATGATGTATGACGTGAGCTTTGAAGCTGCGGTAATTCATAAGTCCCGTCAGCTCGTCGTAGCTTGCGGAATATTCCGATCTTTCACGGGCGCGGTCAGACTCACGCAGCTTTATCAGATACGAGAAGATTATGCGGGTAAGCTCCTTGAGCACTCTCGCCTCATCTATCGAGCAGCGGTACGAGAACGCGTGATCCTGAAAGCTCACGATACCCGCGAGCCTTCCCGAATGGAAGAAGCCGCACACCGTCGCTGAGCCTATCTTGTTCGAGTTCATGTACGTCACATACGCGTTGTCCATGAGCGGGGAGCTTCCGTCAGCACTTATCGTCTGGAGATAGTTCTTGTCGAAGCGCCCGCAGAATTCGTTCAGCTCCTTGTTGGAGAAGGTTATCTTGTCTGTTCTCGCTGCATCGGTGCTCTTTGAGCGCCAGATATATGTGTCGCGGAATGTTCTGCCGTCCTTACCGCATTCCGAAACTACGATCCTGCCGAACCGGAAATGCTTTCCGGTCTTTTCTATCACGGAGTTTACAGCGTCGTCCATATCTATGCCGGACTCCGCCATTTCAAACGCGCTGGCAAGAATGTCTCCGCCGAAGCCGAAGCCTGTGCCTACCATATCCATGCCCTTCTGGTAGCGCTCAACGCGTGTTGTGGGCTTTTCGTCATCGGAAGGAACGGGCTCGTCGCCGGTATAGAATGTGAAGCAGCTCTTTCCGGCTCTCTTCGAGGTATAGAGCGCGATATCCGCCTTTCTGTACAGCTCGTCGAACGTATCACCGTCCTTCGGGAACAGCGCGATACCGAGACTTCCCGATACCTTTACACCGCTGTCCTCATCGCTGTAAATAAGGCTGAATATCTTGCATATATCGTCCGCCTTGGACTCGATATGCGATCTGTGGTTCATTCCGCGCAGGAATACTATGAACTCATCTCCGCCGATCCTTCCTATAACGTCGTTGGCACGGAAAAGATCCTGCATCTCCTGCGCGAGATCGGTAAGCACGCTGTCGCCGAACAGATGTCCGAGCGTATCGTTGATATCCTTGAAGTTGTCTATATCTACTATTATGAAAGCGTCGTATGTGTCGCGGCTGTCGGTGCGCAGGAAGCTCTGTATGAGCGTCTTGGTAGCGGTCTTGTTGTACAGGCCGGTCAGCGGATCGCGCTCCGCCTTGTCGATAAGGCGCTGGTTCGCGATCTTGATCGTGCTTATATCCTCTACCTTTCCGACTGCTCCGCGGTATTCGCTGTCGGTGGAGCGGCGGTCTGTCTTTATCGTAAACCTGTACCAACGGAAATCCGAGTCTGTCGGCAGCTTCAGCCGCAGCTCAAACACGCCGTTATCTATGCCGGTCTTTAAATTGCTGCAGATAAGCCCGTATGTCTCCTCGTCCTCCTCGCAGACAAAGCCGCTCTGGTTGAAATAGTTCTCGAAATCATCCACATAAAGGCAGCTGTCGAATGTGCCGCCGATATTCCTGTAAACGGAAAGGATATCATTCTGCTTGTCATAGCGGAAGATGTAATCGGCGGATATTGCCATTACCGAGAACATCATATCCACCATTTCCGTTCGCTCGGCTTCCGCCTTATCCATTTCCTTTATGTCATGGAGCAGAACGCTGAAACGCTTCGTGTTTCCAACCGTTTCGACGCTCATTTCTGCGTAAAGAGGCATATGAACGCCGCTGCCGGTCACCGCTTCTATCTCCAGCCCGAAGGTAGAACAGTTCTTTGCAAGCGCGTCTATTTTTCCGAACAGCACGGAGGAATACTCTCTCCCGAGCAGTCTGAAACCGTACTCGTTCGGCTCTATTTCAAGATACTGTTTCTTGTCATAGCCGAAAAGACGGAAATACCCCGTATTTGCCCATGTGAGCCTTGCGAAGGTGCCGTCGTAGGTATAAACGGCAGCGGCGCAGGGTATCTCGCCGAAAAGATTGTTCTTTTCGGCAGCTTCCATGGCAGCACTCATTTTATATCACCGCTTTCATCTTATCATGCAATTTATTTCATTTTAAGGCTGATGTATTTTTCAGCGTAGGTCAGATCATCCTTATAAGCGAGGCGGACGTAATTCCCTACCGTTACGAGACCGAATATCTGCTTTTCCTCGCCCTTGTTCAGCGTATATACCTTTTTCGTTTTCCCGGTATTTAGGTCATAGGAATATACCGATTTGTTTGTGTTGAAGTACAGCTTTCCGCCGTAATAATCAAGAGACAGATAACCTGTCGTATATACCTTTGAACCGTAAGCAGCCACAGCGCTGTTCCCGTTCACCCGGCGGGAATACCAGCGGCTCTTTGTTTTGAGCAGCGCCTTAGCCTTGCCGGTGTTCTTATTGAAGCTGTATAGAGTCATCATGCGCTGACCGGAGGAGCTGTCCTTTCCGGTGTCTTTTGCGTAATAATACTTCCCGTCAATCAGACAAATCTTTGCTCTGACATCCTTCCAGAACGCCTTGTCGTAAGACTTGTCCGACGCCGCGCCGTATCCGCCCGATACCGTCCAGCCGGTGTGAAGAACCGAATTTTCCCTGCACTGTGCATCGCTCATAAGGAAGTTCTTATGCAGCACGAGTCCCCACATATCGTAAGTCGTGCCGTTGTAGGACGTGCCGGGATCGTCAAGCGTGAGATCGACGTGATACCATTTGTTACCTATTTTGAGATAATTCCACATATGGTTCTGGGTACGGGAGAACACCACTGTGCAGTCTATGCCGAGGCAGTCCCGCATTATGTACTCATAGGCGAGCGAATAGCCCTGACATACCGCCTTTTTTCCGACAAGGCAGTCATACATCGTATGCTGCGACATTGCACCGTACTTACAGTTGAGCACGAGGTAATCGTGTACATACAAAGCCTTATCGACATCGTTCATGTCGTCGGTTATGCCGGCGAGCACCTTGTTCACAGCGGCATCTATCTTTTTCTTTGCCGCGGCACGCTCCGACGCGTTCATCGTGAACGAGAATACGACGTTATGCACATAGCCGTTCAGATCCGCGGTATAGTTGAACTTGTTATCAACATAGAACAGGTCGGGGTTCGCAAAATACGCGGACGCAATGACCTCATTCACGGTCTCGTCAACGCTCCAGCGGTACCTGCTCGTATAATCATATATATCCACTTCCGTCTCGTAATTGTCCAGCTTGCTTCTAAACAGCTGCGCGAGCTCCTCCGTCGCGATGTCCGCGGAAGTTGTTATTGAAAGGCACGAGACCGATAATATCACCGATAGGATCAACGCAATTAATTTCTTCATATAGCCTCCGAAAAATTATACACGGTATATTATACAATATTATTTCAAATAAATCAAGTATTATATGAACTCTTCTAAAAATACCGGGGCATTTTTGTTAAATTGCTACAATTTTTCAAAGATATTTAGATAAATTGCACTTATGACGAAAAAGGCTATTGACACAAAACACAAGATGTGCTATAATTTTAAACACTGAAATACAATATGTAGTTGCAAGGAGCAGGACAGTATAATGAAGATAATAAAAAGAAACGGCTCGGAAGTACCTTTCACATCCGAAAAAATCGTGAACGCTATAACAAAAGCCAACAACGCCGTTGACGAAAGCGTAAGAATGACGAGCTTACAGATAAAGCGCATCGCGGAAAGTGTTGTTATCTCATGCGGGGAGCTCGGACGCTCACCCAGCGTCGAGGAAGTGCAGGATATGGTAGAGCACCAGATCATGGCACATGGCGCGTTTGAGGCCGCAAAGGCATATATCACCTACCGCTATACCCGTCAGCTTATCCGTCAGTCCAACACCACGGACGACAAGATACTCTCGCTTATCGAGTGCAGCAATGAGGAAGCCAAGCAGGAAAACTCCAACAAGAACCCTATCGTGAACTCAACACAGCGCGACTATATGGCGGGCGAGGTATCCCGTGACATCACAAATCGTCTGCTTCTCCCGAAGGATATCGTGGAAGCGCATAATGACGGCATCATACATTTTCACGATTCCGATTATTATGCACAGCACATGCACAACTGTGATCTTGTGAATCTTGAGGATATGCTCCAGAACGGAACCGTCATCACGGGAACTCTTATCGAGCGCCCGCACAGCTTCTCCACCGCCTGCAACATCTCGACGCAGATCATTGCGCAGGTGGCTTCCAATCAATACGGCGGACAGTCTATCTCGCTGACGCACCTTGCACCGTTCGTTCAGGTAAGCCGTGAAAAGCTGTACAAGGATGTTCTCGCTGAGGCGGAGAAAGTCGGTATCGGGATCAGCGACGAAACGGCACGCAAAATGGCGGAGAACAGGCTTCTCGAAGAGATACAGCGCGGCGTGCAGACCATACAGTATCAGGTTGTTACCCTGCTGACCACGAACGGACAGGCTCCTTTCGTGACTGTATTTATGTACCTGAATGAGGCGAAAGATGAACAGGAGAAGAAGGACCTCGCGCTTATCATTGAGGAAGTGCTGAAACAACGCTACGAGGGCGTAAAGAACGAACAGGGTATCTGGGTAACTCCCGCGTTCCCGAAGCTCATATATGTTCTCGAAGAGGATAACATCAACGAGGGCAGCGAGTATTACTATCTCACGGAGCTTGCCGCGAAATGCACCGCAAAGCGCATGGTGCCGGACTATATAAGCGAAAAGAAGATGCTGGAGCTGAAAGGCGACGTATATACCTGCATGGGCTGCCGTTCGTTCCTTACACCGGACCGCTTCACTGACGCGGGTATCGGCAACATCGCAAACGCGAAGAACTACGTTCCCGGCAAGCACAAATATTACGGACGCTTCAATCAGGGTGTCGTAACACTCAATCTGCCGGATATCGCACTGTCCTCCGGCGGAAACAAGGCAAAATTCTGGAAGATATTCGACGAGCGCCTGAGTCTTTGCTACCGCGCGCTCATGTGCAGGCACAAGAGACTGCTCGGAACGCTCTCCGATGTTGCGCCGATACTGTGGCAATATGGAGCTATCGCGCGTCTCGACAAGGGCGAGCCGATCGACAAGCTGCTGTTCAACGGTTATTCGACTATCTCGCTCGGTTATGCGGGACTGTACGAGTGCGTAAGATACATGACCGGGAAATCGCACACAGACCCCGATGCGAAGCCGTTCGCACTCAGCATTATGCAGTATATGAATGATGCGTGCAAGAAGTGGAAGGCGGAAACAAACATCGACTTCTCGCTCTACGGAACCCCGCTCGAATCAACGACATACAAGTTTGCAAAGTGCCTCCAGCGCCGCTTTGGCATAGTTGAGGGAGTTACCGACAAGGGATATATCACAAACAGCTATCACGTTCATGTAACGGAGAAGATAGACGCGTTCACAAAGCTCAAATTTGAAGCGGAATTTCAGGCTCTCTCTCCCGGCGGTGCGATAAGCTATGTCGAAGTGCCGGATATGCAGAACAACATAGAAGCGGTGCTTCAAGTCATGCGCTTTATCTATGATAATATCATATACGCGGAGCTTAACACCAAGAGCGACTACTGCCAGGTCTGCGGCTGGGAAGGCGAGATCAATGTGGTAGAAGAGGACGGCAAGCTGATCTGGAAATGCCCGAAATGCGGCAACACCGATCAGGACAAGATGAACGTTGCCCGCCGCACTTGCGGTTACATCGGCACCCAGTTCTGGAACCAAGGCCGCACCCAGGAGATCCGCGAAAGAGTGCTGCACCTGTAAGAGCGGGCGCGCACAGCGCGAGACTGGGGGAACCCCTTTTGTGAACAAAAGGGGCTTCCCCCAGACCCCCTCCTCAAAAAACTTTAATCGCTTCGCA
>JAFPUE010000125.1 GCA_017395555.1 Ruminiclostridium sp.
GGGGGGTTGGGGGGCAGCGCCCCCTCTCCGAAATCTCTTGAAAGTCTCTTACTTATTAAGTCTTGCTTCGATCTTATCGAGTTCGTCGTAGAGTGCCTGCGGGATATTGCCGCCCTTGGCCTTGATATCCTCGTTATAGTATCTGCGCATTTCGGCAATCTCCTTCTTCCAGAGATCCTTGTCGATAGAAACGAGCTCCTTGACTGTTGCGCGATCAACCTCGTCCTCGATACCCTCGATGTTGATATCCTCGGGGTTCGGAACATATCCTATCGGTGTTTCCTGTGCGCCAACCGTGCCTTCGCAGCGCTCGATGATCCAGTCGAGAACTCTCATGTTGTCGCCGAAGCCGGGCCAGATGAAGTTGCCCTGTTCGTCCTGTCTGAACCAGTTTACATTGAAGATCTTAGGAGCCTTGTCGCCGAGCTTTTCGCCCATTTCGAGCCAGTGATTCCAGTAATCGCCTACATTGTATCCGATGAACGGCTTCATAGCCATAGGATCGTGACGGAGCACGCCTACCGCGCCTGTTGCAGCCGCCGTTGTCTCACTCGATACCGCGGAACCAACATAAGTACCGTGTGTCCAGTCGAAGGACTGATATACGAGCGGAGTTGTGGAAGCGCGTCTGCCGCCGAAGATCATTGCGGATACCGGAACGCCGTTCGGGTTGTTGAACTCGGACGAGATGCACGGGCAGTTCTCTGCGGGAGCTGTGAAACGGCTGTTCGGGTGAGCAAGGACCTTCTTCTTGCCTGTCTTTTCGTCGATCTGAGAAGTCCATTCCTTGCCGTTGCAGTCGATACCTGTCCACTCCTGCGCATTCTCCGGCGGGTTCTTGTCGAGACCTTCCCACCAAACCGTCATATCGTCCTTATTGATAGCGACATTCGTGAATATAGCGTTCTTCTTTGTGGATTCGAGAGCGTTGAAGTTGGACTTCGCGTTTGTGCCGGGTGCAACTCCGAAGAAGCCGTTCTCGGGGTTGATAGCATAGAGTCTGCCGTCGGGACCCTGCTTCATCCAAGCGATATCGTCGCCGACTGTGAATACCTCATAGCCCTTGCTCTTGTAGCCCTCGGGCGGGATAAGCATAGCGAGGTTGGTCTTTCCGCAAGCGGACGGGAAAGCGGCTGTGATGTAAACGATCTTGCCGTCGGGCTTCTTAACGCCGAGGATAAGCATATGCTCAGCCATCCAGCCCTCGTTCTTGCCCTGGTAGGAAGCGATACGCAGAGCGAAGCACTTCTTGCCGAGCAGTACGTTTCCGCCGTAAGCGGAGTTGATGGACCAGATCGTGTTGTCCTCCGGGAACTGCACTATGTAGCGCTTCTCGGGGTCAACGTCAGCCTTGGAGTGCAGACCGCGCACGAAGTCGTTGCTGTCATCCGGGAAAGCGTCGAGCACCTTCTTGCCCATTCTTGTCATTATAGCCATGTTGAGTACAACGTAGATAGAGTCTGTGAGCTCAACACCGGTCTTTGCGATAGGCGAGCCGATAGGTCCCATGGAGTACGGGATAACATACATTGTTCTGCCCTTCATTGCGCCGTCATACATAGGCGTGAGCTTTGCGTACATTTCCTTGGGGTCCATCCAGTTGTTTGTCGGGCCTGCGTCCTCTTTTCTGCGCGAGCAGATAAATGTTCTGTCCTCAACGCGGGCAACATCGTTGGGCTTTGTTCTGTGGTAGATACAGCCCGGGAGCTTCTCCTGGTTGAGCTGTATCATCTCACCGGTCTTGAATGCCTCCTGACGGAGTCCTTCAAGCTGCTCCTCGCTGCCGTCGATCCACACTACGTTGTCGGGCTTGCACAGCGCCTTCATCTCCTCAAACCACTTGAGGATATTCTGATTGTTTGTCATCATAGCATTTTCTCCTTACCTTTTATTGAATACTTCGAGAGTATTATTGACGATGCAGTGAACAGTGAATAATTGTGGTATCGCCTGCGGCGATAATATCCGGATCGTGACGAGATTCAACGTCTCACTGAAACACCACATACTATTATATAACTTTTTTTCGATTTGGTCAAGAGTTTTTTGAAGCATTTTGCCGTTTTTTGAATATTTTGAACGCAAATCCCGGCAGGGTCTCTGCCATGATCAGCTTGTCAAAATCTATTTGCAGACTAACAAATCTCCGTATTACGGGATTAGGTTTAGGGATCCAACCCCTTTTTAAAGGGGTTGGCGCCGTCCGCGTAGGACAAGTCTGTCAAAAAGGTCTCCTTTTTGACAGACAAATCCCGGCAGGGGTACTGCCGGGAAGAAGTATCGGGAAAGTCTCCGATGCCGCGCCTTCGCGCTGTCTTTGCAGACGGCACAAGGGCTGCGCGCCCTTGACCGCGGCAGCGTGACGCTGCACCCATTACGGCGTCCGGACAGCTCCGTCTGACGCTGTAAGTCACTTTTTCTTTGTTGTGGCGGTAGTTACCTTGCTCTGGGAGGTCTTTGTCCACTTGCCGTCCACATACGCGCGGACGTAGAACTTGTACTTCGTGCCGGATCTGAGCTTCTTCACGGTGTAGCTTGTCGCCGTTACCTTGCTCGATACGCACTTGTACTTGCCGTCTTTGTACATATAAACGGCATACTTTGTCGCGCCGTCAACCTTGTCCCAGCTCAGCTTTATGCTTGTCTTGCCGACAGCCGCCTTTGCCTTTATGGACACGGTCTTTGCCGCAGTCGTTGTTGTTGTCGATGACGAGGACGACGAGGAAGAACCGCTCTTAAGTCCCGCGGGCTTGTTCGCCTCGGTGAACGCCTTTGTGATCTCGGGGCAGATCACCTTTGCGGTAGCGCGGTCAATGAGCTTGTGACCCTTCTCGCCCTGCTTTATGTAGTTGTTGTCCCAGAACACAGCGGATATTCCGCGCGCTCTCGCATACGACGCGAAATCGGTCATGCGCTTAACGGCGGCATCGGTGTTGTCGAGGTACTTATAGCCGTCGGAGTTCAGACCGTACTCTGTGAGCACAACGGGAGTACCCTTTGAAGTGAATGCCTTGTAAAGATCATCAAGCAGGGTGTGACCCGCACCCTCGCCTATTCCGTAGAAATGAACGTCCGCGATAAGTCTGTTCTTTGCCGTGTCGGTGGGCATAACGAACTTCGGGGAGAGTATGCCCTTTGTCGTTCCGTCGGTATCGTAGCCGCCCACAAGTATGTAGCGCGACGCGTTCTTGCCGCCGGACTTGCGTATGGTATCGACTGCAACCTGATTGAGCTTGTTGATACAATCAAGGCTGTCTGCGACTTCCGCTTCGGGATTGCCGACATTATACCACCATTCAAAATTCGTGCCTGTCAGACGGGGCTCGTTGATAGTCTCGAAAATCAGCTTTTCGTCGTAGTTCTTGAATGTATCGCAGATCTGCTCCCAGATCTTCTTCATATACTTCGACGATGTGGAATACTCGGCGCTGCTCGGGTAGTAGTAGCCCTTTTCAACGTCGTGGTGTACGTTCGTGATAACGTAGAGGTCTTCCGCAAGACACCAGTCGATGACTTCCTTGACGCGTGCCATCCAGACTTCACTGATGTTGAGATCCTTGTCGATATGATCATGGTAGGAAACAGGCACGCGGATAGTGTTGAATCCTGCATTCTTCACAGCTTTTATAAGCTCTTTTGTGGTTTTCGCGCCGCACCATGCCGACTCGTAGTCGAGTTCGTTGCCGACCCATGTGCAGTTGGCCGCATCGAACGCGTTGCCGAGGTTCCAGCCGGCACCCATTGAGTCAACAAAGGTCATAGCCTCGTTCTTGCCGAGGGTGATATTTTCCGCAGACGCGGGAACAACCGCCGCGGTTACTGCGAGTACCGCTGCGGTTATGAGCGCAAGTGTCTTTCTTATTAATTTTTTCATTTGAGTTCCCTTTCCGGATTGAATGTCAGATCAAAGGCTCTCTTTTGCTTCGGCTTCTTCTTCCGCTCCGTCGTCGGATGCAAAGGGCATGCTGTTGTCGCTGCCGACGGTGTACTCGGAATAGCCGTCCTCCTCGCCGAAGAACTCGTCCTCATCGAAGAACTCGTCGTCGCCGATCATATCAAAATCCTCGAACTCATCGAAATCATCGTCTGCAGCGAACTTCTTCCTGATGATGAGGAATGCTGCGAGAGCGCCCGCGAGAACTGCGATGATACCTACGAGTAACGCAATAAGATTCTTGTTCATGGTTATTTTCCTTCCTTTACAGAAAAAATTTTACATAATTATTATATATCATTTTCTCTGTTTTTTCAAGCAAATTTTCAAATTTATCACTTTGCACAATTTTGTCACATATTATTTGTAATATTCATCAATACGGCAAGTGCGGCAACGGGAGCTGTCTCACAGCGCAGTATCCGAGTTCCGAGGGTTGCCGCGCGTATGCCGCTTTTCTGCGCGAGTACCGCTTCCTCCGGCTCGAATCCGCCCTCGGAGCCGATAAACACATCTATCCGCTTCGGGAACGGCGGTCTCACGATATCATTCAGCCGCTCGCCGCCGCACTCGTAGAAGAAAATGCCCTGCGCACCGGAGTCCGCCGACATTCTCACCGCGTCGGCAAATCCGATCATATCCCCGACTGTGGGCAGTCGTCCGCGCCCGCACTGCTTGGCGGCTTCGTCGGCTATACGCTGCCAGCGCTCACGCTTTTTCGCCGCGCTTTTCGCGTCCGGACGGGACACACAGCGCTTCGATACAACCGGTATAACCTCGCACGCGCCGAGCTCGACTGCCTTCTGCACGATAAAGTCCATTTTGTCCGACTTCGGCATACACTGGAACAGGCGCAGATACACGTCAGGCTCGCCTTCCGAGGGTCTGCGGTCAAGGATATTGAGCTCGACTGCGCTCTCCGCCGCCGCTGTTATGACGCAGAGCAGGTCAGTGCCGTTCCCGTCGCAGATTATCGCCCTGTCCCCTGCTCTCATTCGCAGCACCCGCGCGATGTGGACGGCGTCCGTCCCCGTTATCACCACGTTTTCGCCGATATTCTCCGTGAAGAACCGCGGATACCTCCACTCCTCCACCTCGGCGGACGTGATTGTCTTTTCAAACTCTTCGTTAAGTCGCATCTCTTCCTCCATCTGCGCTGCCGCGCTTTGTCCCGTGCGGACGGAACGAGGGTTGCGCCCCCCGACTGCGGCAGGGCTCTGCCCTGCACTGTAAACCTTTTTGACCGTAAAATAGATTATCTATACACAAAAGCCGCAGATCGGTTCTCTGCGGCTGATATGCTTAATTAAGTCAGTTTTTTGATCCGTATACCGTAGGCAGACACAACAAATGTAAACTGTTAATACTTGTTGTCCGGGATGTCCACAAACTCCGCGTTTGCGTAGCTGTTCGACGAGCGCGCAGGTACGGACGAAGCGGGCTTGGGTGCGGGAGCCGGAGCGGGCGTGGGTTTCGGTGCGGGCTTCGGTGCCGGTGTGTATGCCGGCTTCTCCGCCGGTTTCGCAGCGGGCTTGGGTTCCGGTATGTAAGCGGGCTTTAAATCCTTCGCCGGTGTGGGCTTCGGTACGGGTCTCTCCGCGGGCTTCGGAACGGGTCTCTCTGTGGGCTTCGGTGCGGGTGCGGGAGCCGGTCTTGCCGCGGTTTTTTCGGCGGGCTTCGGAGCCGGTCTTGTCACGGGCTTGGGTGCCGGTTCGGGAGCCGGTTTCGGGGCGGGAGCTGCCTTCGGGGCAGGTGCTGTCTTCGGGGCGGGAGCTGCCTTCGGGGCAGGTGCTGCCTTCGGAGCGGTCTTCGACGCAGCGGGAACGCGGTTCTTGTTCACAGCGCCGAGCTTCTTCACATCACCGAATCTGAATCTTCCCACTATCTCACGCAGATCGCCGGAACGTCCCGCAAGGGCAGCCGCCGACTGCGCACACTCGTCCGCCGTAGCGGAGGTATTCTGTATGATATCGCTTATCTGATTTACGCCGATGTTTATCTGCGAGATCGCTTCGGACTGCTGCTCGCATTCCTTTGAAATAACGTTCAGACCCGCGCCGATCTGCTCCGCCTTCTCGGAAATGAGTTCGAACGCCTTTGCGGTCTCGTGGGTCTTCTGAACGCCGTCCTTAACGCTGTCAACACAGCTTATGATAACGGTGCTGGTCTGGTGCGACGCTTCCTGCGACTTGATCGCGAGGTTCTTGACCTCCTGCGCGACAACCGCGAAGCCCTTGCCGGCTTCACCCGCGCGCGCCGCCTCAACAGACGCATTGAGCGCGAGGATATTCGTCTGGAACGCTATATCTTCGATGACCTTGTTGAACTTTGCAATCTCGTCGGTGGAGCTGCTGATATCGTCCATTGCCTTTAACAGCTCATTCATCTTCTCCGTGCCGTACTTTACAGCCTCGCTCGCTTCCTCGGCGTTTCTGTGTGCGTCCCTTGCATTCTCGGCGTTCTTTACGACAGCCGAGCGAACGTCGTTCACCGTGACCGAGAGCTCCTCGACAGTGCTTACCTGCGCATTCACGCCCTGCGAAAGTGTCTGGGAAACCGCTGTGACACGCGCTCCGTCTGCGTTTACATTATCCGCGCCGGTTGAAAGATCGCTGAACGCGGATGCCATATTGCAGTAAAGGGTCTTGAGCCCGTCAATCACGTTGTTTCCGTCCGGCAGAGACGAGATATCCCGCGTGAAATCGCCCTTTGCGATATCTCCGATCATATCCGCGCTGACACGGGTATTTTCGGCCGCGCTGTCTATCGCCGCCGCGATCGTGTCCATATCCGTCCCGGTGCGCATTTTCAGCTTTGTGCCGTAATCCCCGGAGTTGTACTTCCCGGCAGCCTCGGCGATCTCACCGAGCGGCGCGAACACCGACGACGCGAACACCTTCAGCGCTGCAACGGTACCGCCCGCGCTTGCGCACAGACCTATCAGACCGACGATCAGCACGGGTACGCCGCCCGACGACAGCATTGTTATTCCTATTATCGCCGTCACGAGGAAGAGCAGCGCGCTCACGCCCCCGATTATCAGCGTAAACCTATTTATTATATCGGCAGTCGATCTCATCCCAACACCCCCGGAGGAAAAATAATTAATAATTAATAATGAATAATTGTGGTGTCGCCTGCGGCGACATATTTGAAATGTGACAAAGCGGACAATTATTCTATCCTTTTATAGTCCGTTAAAGGCTATTTGCCTATATATTTTAGCACATTTTTCTTGTTTTGTCCATACCCGAACACA
>JAFPUE010000126.1 GCA_017395555.1 Ruminiclostridium sp.
ATTGTCTGTGTTTTCAAGTGGTCTCACGGTCAGCGGTTCCAAGATACCGCTCTCCTGCACGCTCTCCGTCAGATCGTTCATACTGTCGTCGTCCAAAACCTTGTACGGATGACCGTCAAAGGGGACGAGATTTTCTACCGGTATCATCACCGGCGCGTTGGGTTTTGTAGATTTCATATTTGTAGATTTCATATATTATACTTTTTCCTCCATATAGTTTTATCTTGCTCCTTTTTCGGGAGCGTCTTTGAATATCATTCTTCCGTTGCGATCAAGCCTACGATACGGCGCCTCCATTTCAAATTCCTGCCGTACCAGATCGTACAGGTGAGGAGATTTGTCTTTTATGCGCTTCGCACGGTCGAGATTCTTCCGTAACGGCTCGATGTGGTTTTTGGTTATTTCAGAGCGGGCTGCTCTGTTATCCGCAAGAACTTCAGGATCGGTCTCCCGGCGTATCTTGTTGCGTAGCAGTCCGCGCTCGCGTTCGAGTTCGGTTATCTTTGTCTGCGTGTCTTCGATATATCTGTCAAGCTGCGGGAACGTGTGGATATCCGTTTCCCGAAGGAATTTGTAATCATAGACGAATTGTTCAAGGTCTTTAACCTGATGGCGAAGATCGACCGACATGATCACGGCGTCTTTGACCTCTTTAATAACTTTGAAGGCATTTATGATGATAAGGAACAAAAGGTCGATATAGATCTCCGCAACGTCGCGGCTGTGTTCGATGTTGTATCCGAGATCGTGAGCGATATAGAACAGTAAAACGGATCGTCTCTTTTTCGGCGGATGCGTATTCCATACTCGACCTACGAAAGAATAGCCGTAAGAATAATTGCGGTTCAGACGACGGTCGATCACTTCATCCGTAAATCCGAGACCGCGAAGGCGTACCGCGCGCTCCCATCCTTTGCCTTTGACTGACATACGCGCTTTGTCTATCTCATAGCCGAGACCGTATAACTGCTTGTAAAAAGTTTCGCGGGTGTATGAAACGGACAGACAGTATTCAACGTCTTTGGCGAGCATATCCCGGTGCGTCGAGTGCCCCTTCTTTTCAGCCCAGTAAGCGCCACGGCTTTTGCCGCCGTAGAAGTCGCTGTGTTCAAGTACGGATTTCCCGCGCTCTCGGCAGACCTCGTCTGAGATCTCGCGCAGGCGGCGGTGGTTGTATATTTTGTTCTGAAAACGGGAGCCGTCCTTGAACGAGATCGGGTTCACAACGAAATGGCAGTGCAGGTTGTCCGTGTTCAGGTGGACGGTCACGACTACCTGATACTTATCTCCCCACATTCGCCGCGCGGTCTCTTTGCCTATCTCAAACGCTTCTTCTGGCGTTACTTCACCTGTGACGAAGCTTTGGAACCCATGCCACGCGACCGTGCCGCCGATTTTGCCAAACCGTCGTTTTACCGCCATCATTGCCTCGTACGCTCATTGCTTCGGGCAGTTGATACCTGCGACGAACAACCGCTTGTCCGTCTTATCGTCGTTCTCGGCATATTTCAGAGCGTTATACAGATCTTCTTCAAGATATTTCGGATCGGTCGTCTTATCCGGGTTTTCGGCGTATTCGATCACTTCCTTCAGCCGGTTCTTTACGGGCCAGAGTCCGACAGTTGCGATAAGCCATCACCTCCAATCTCTTCGGCAATTTCTTCTTGCGTTTGTTTCTTGTTGTCGATAAGCTGAACGTAGATCTCGTCAAAAACGCGAAGCGCCGCTTCCTCCACAGCGGGAGTCGGCGGCGAATCAAGTGTTTCACAGAGCTTTTCGTGAAAAACAAAAAAGGCGTCCGGCGGAACCGTTTTCGGTTCGTAGCCGAGCGCCCGTTTCAGGATATATTCTCCTTGCCCCAGTCCGCATTTCGCGGCGATGCTCTTTATCTTCCGCTTTTGCGTATCGGTGCAGGGGAAGAATATCCCGGTCGATGGTTTCTTTTTCTCTTTCTCCAAATAATTATCCTCCTCTGTTTGGATTTTGGCAGCAAAAGAGCCGGTGAGTTTTTGCTCATCGGCTCGCTTACTGTATTGGGTTTGTTGTTTGGCTGTTTTATCTTGCTTCGTTCCTGCTTTTTCGGTCTGCTGCTTCAATCTGTTTCTGCCAGGTCTTCGCGGTCTGCTCTTTCAAAAAGGCGATCATCGGATCAAGTTCCTGACGCTCGTCCCACGCTTCAAGTGCGGAGTAATAATCCTTCCGGTCTTCCTCGTGGATGATCACAGGCGGATGGTAATGCAGCAACAGAATATAGTTCATCACCAAGCGCCCGGTCCTGCCATTGCCGTCGGCGAACGGATGGATGTTCTCGAACTTCACGTGGAAGTAAGCGGCGGCTGTCAAAACCTTTTCGTCAGGAATATTATTCAGTTCGTCTAAAAGCTCGGCAAGCTCTTCCGGCGCATCCTCCGGCGAAGCGCCGATTTCGTTCCTGCCGGTAACGTAATCGTGCCGCTTGTATTCTCCCGGGCGTTCGCCGAGCTGCCACCTGCGGGTGTCATAGGTGTTCTGCGTGAGCTTGTACTGAAACTCTTTTATAAGCGCTTCGTCAACAGCTCTTTTTTCATTGAATGCAGTAAGCAGTAATTCATTTGCTGCCTTGGCGTTGCGTATCTCGAAAAGTGTGCGCAGATCGCCGGTATATGAGGTAACGCCGTCATGATCGAATATCTCACGTGTATCGTTATAAGTTATTCTGTCGTTTTCGATCTTTCCGGAATGATAGGCAAATGCTATGCTGTGTCCGTTCAGCGCTTCGGCAAGCTCGGCGTCATTTGTTATATTTCTGCGTTTCCACAGTGCAACGGCTTTTTCGTAATTGTTCATAGTGTCCTCCTTATCTTGTTTATCATAGTATATCATACTTTTTTGCAAAAAGGGAAACTTTTTGCAAAAAAATCCAAAAAAGGTTACTTCTTGTAATAATCTCTTGCTTCATTTGCCAGTCTTTCAAACCGCTCCTGATACTCGGGAGCAACGGAAAGACCGCTGAAGCTCTCGTTGTTGGAATGGTAATATCTGCTGACCGCCTCCGTGATGCCCTGCATATCCAGTATAGATTCATTTGCAAGCGCGTCGGAAAGAGTTCTGTTGAAGTCTGTAAATCTCAGTCCGTTCTTTTCCTTAATACAATATTGGCTGACCTTGTTCCCAAGCAATACAACGCCGTTGAAGTCGGATACCTTGTCGTCGCCGTACACCCAAACGATATATTCGTCGCTCCTGCCGCCGAAGCTGCCCTGACACATCAGCGCCTCGTCCAAAGCGAACACGACTTCTTCTCCGAGCCGTTCACGCACTGCCTTTAACCATGAAAGCGCGCCGACATAATCGCTTCTCTTAGGAAGTTCCTTCTTGCGCGGATCGTACTTCGGAAGCGACGCCGTCTTTCTGTTTACAAGGTCCTCGCGTATGCGTTCTTCCAAAAGCGATAAAATATATTCCGGCGGCTTACGAAGACCGGTTTCCCAGTTCTGCACGGTGCGGAAAGGAATGTTGTATCTTGCCGCGAACTCGCTTTGCGTATCGCCGAGCCGCGTTCTCATTTCACGAATGTCCACAAAATCACCTCGCTCATATAATACACCCAATGAGTGTATTTGTCAAGAGTTGTCAGCAATATTATTTGCAAATTTTCTGTGACAAGGGGTTTCAGGGGACGGACCGTCACCTGAGTGCGAGACGACCAGGCGGCTCGATGCGGGGAAAATATATATTTTTTCCCTGCTTGCTACGGTGTGCGACACACCCCGTAAGGGCTATTCTGTCGTTCCTGTGTGGCGCATACCACGACAACGGCAAAGCCGCAGGAATAGTAGGATCTCCCGACAGGGTGCATCGCTTTTAGGAAAAATACCATTGTTTTCATAGTCGTCTGTGGGGGTCAATATTGGCAACCGCTCCTTTTCCGCTCCTTCAAAGTGGGGGTCAAAATTGACCGTCACTTTACAAACTGTCAAGAAACTCATCGGCAATATCCGCGCTTGCGGCAGCGGTGTCTTCATCCGTAACTACGCTGTTCCGAACCGGCACGGACGGCGGTACAAGCTGAACATTTGAAAGAGCGGAGCGCACGGCTGTGAGGATCGTTTCGACGAGCTGTTCGTTCTGCCGCTTTTCTTCATAGGAGATGATCGCGTTCTTGATAAAAACGTTCTGACCGTTTACCTTTTTCAAAATATCCAAGGCGGCGCGGTCTCTCGGATCGTTCGTGTTGAAACGCACCTTGATATATTTCACGCTCATTTCGCATCAGCCTTTTCGAGAAGACGGAACGCCCACGATTCGTATCCCTTTGCCGTCGCACGGATGTCGCTGTTGATCGTAACGCGGTTCTCATCGTATTCCGCGAAATTGCGGATCAGGCAGCCGCCCCCGCCGACAACGTACAGACGCATCAGCGACGGCTCGTAGTCGTACCGTCTGAGAACGGCAAACAGCTTTTTGACGTAATCCTTCGCCGTCTCTTTGATGACGTTCAGCCGGTCTTCCGCGATATCCGCCGTTCCTGTCCTCAAAATGTCCTCGATGATCGACTCGTCGATATTGACGTGATACTTGTCCTGGATCGCCGTCTTCGCCGCGATGACGCACTGCTGCGTACCGAACTTCTCGGTATACGCTTTCAGCGGATCGGGCTTCCCGTCTTTCAGAAAGAGAACGTTCATCGTCCCGTTTCCGATGTCGCAGAGTACTGTCATTCCTTTCATAGCGGAGAGCCTGTCCTGAATGGCGGCAAACCCTTGCGGGAAGATATTGACGCCGGTGATGCGAACGTGGTAATTTTTACGGTTGAACGTGAATCTTACGTCCGATGCCCTCAAAAGATAGTCCGAGAACGCTTTTTTCTGCTGAGATACCCATTTTAAGGGCAGTCCCGCCGCAAGATAAACGTTCGCTTCCGTCAGCCCGTAGCTGTTCAGCTCCATAGCGATACCGGCAAGTGTAAGGATGAAATACTCCTCGTCGGTGATCTTTTCCGCGTTGAACTCTTTATGCCCCTCGCCGACAAGATAATACCTGCCGTTGTAGAACAGCACGTTCGTCCCGAATACGGGTTCCGTGTCGCTCATCGCGACGCCCGTCCTGAAAATGTGGTTAGCGGTCTTGATATTACCGTAACCGTGGTCAATGCCGATGATGAATTTGTCCTTGAAATCCTTCATTTCTTCATTCCTCCTTCTTGAATCTCAATTCGTTTTGCTCGATGATCTGTTCGTACAGTTTTCTCTCAGCCGGTAATACCGCGTGAAGAAAGTATTTGCAGTATATACCGTAGTAAGAGATCATCTGTACGCAGGGGTGGCTGTCTCCGTCATCGAGTAAGAGACAGTTCCCGTCGGCGCAGTTGCAGCACTGGTCGCGCGCCAGACGGTGTACCGTTCGCGCCTGCTTCGGGGTGATTCTGAGCATAAAAATTCCTCCTTTCGCTCAAGATTTGCAAAAAAGAATATTGCACCCACCTTCTCGGATTGAGTGGTCCGGGAAAAAGGTGGGCGCAATATTCATTAATGACGATTTTCGCGTTTCGCCTTGAATAATTCATAAAAATATGATATACTTCCCCTTGAATCGAGGTGAGCGCCACGAAAACCAAATACAAGATCTGCGAAC